>QHTZ01000124.1 GCA_003221005.1 Gemmatimonadota bacterium | reverse complement strand
GCTCGCGGACGGCACCACCGTCCGCCGGGCCGTCTCGGAGTGCCGGCTCGTGCTCCCCCACGGCGAGGCGCATACGCCCGTCGTCCTGGGCCAGCCGGGGGACGCAGCAGCGCTGCTCGGCGTCGTCACGCTGGAGATCCTCGGCCTCGTCTTCGACCCGTTCCGCCGCGTCCTCCACCCCATGCGGGCGGTGATGGTCTGACGACGCTCACCTCGTCACCACCACAATGATCGCCACCGAGCTCATAATGATCTGGGCGATCGACCCGAACAGCCGAACGTAGTAATCCGTGCTCTTCGTAGTGTCCCGCACCGGTACCAACACCTCCGAGCCAGGACCCGGCTTCGGATCACTCTGCACGAACAAGGTGTGATGACGCGTCCGCATTTCCCCGTTCGCGTATCGCACGCTCACGCGACCCTTCTCGGCCCGATGCGTGAAGCCACCCGCCGAGTTGACGTAGTAATCAAGGTCGCGTCCCTTCTCCCACAGCACGCTCCCCGGCGAGTTGACTTCCCCCGTCACGCGGACGCTCGGCTCGTACTCCGGCAGATAGATCGAGTCGCCCGGCTGGAGAATGATGTTGTTCCCCGACGCGTGGTCTTTGAGTGCAGCTGGCAGATCCACGTTGATCCGGCCGCGGTTGTCCTGCGCCCGGTAAAACCGGATGCCTTCGGGATACGCCTGTCGCGTGACCCCGCCCGCCCGGTCTACCAGATCGGCGAGTCGGTCGCCTTTCGATTTCAACGCGTACGCCCCCGGAAACTTGACCTCGCCCTGGATCTGCACCGTGCGCTGCAGCTCGAACTCGGGCTGCCGGAGAACCAGCACGTTGTCGTACGCCCTGAGCTCCACTTCCGGCGCCCCCGAGCCGGGGAAGGGAAGCCCCGGGGGACCGAAGTAGCGTCCCAGGGAGTCGCGCTCGAACAGGTACGTGGAGTCGAGCGGCACCCGCACCGTCGTCGCGAGCTGGCCCTGCGAACGGTCCGCCGGCATGCGCGCGACCTCGGCTTCGCGCAGGTCCGCCCCCACCGTCGGCCCCCGCGCCAGCAGCACCAGGTCGCGCAACGTCATCCCTTCCTTCCAGGGATAGATCCCGGGCTTCCGTACCATGCCGGCGATCGCCACGTAGTACTGTCCCGCGAGCGGGGCCACTGCGTCCACGACGACCGAGTCGCCGTCCTCGAGCGATACGGACGGAACGGCAACGCCATTCAAAGGATCACCGTCAGGTCCCTCTCCCTTCTCCCCTCTCCCCGGGTTCGAGGGAACGGGGGCAGGGGTGGAGAGGACAGGAGAAAGCGAAACGTCGATGACTGCCCGCGGCGGCGTGCCCGGGCCGCGGTTCCCCGGCGCCAGCAACCGGTAGATCGCGAGCCGCTTGAGCTGCGCGTCGGGCCGGAAGCCACCCGCCGCCCTGAGGAGATCGGTCAGCGCCTCCCCCGGCTTCAGCTCGTAGACCGCCGGCCGCACGACCGCCCCCGCGACCTCGGCGCGGGTGCCGTGCACGGGCACGAACAGCACGTCCCCCGTCTCGAGCCGCACGTCCGAGCGCGTGTCCCCGCGCAACAGGTAGTCGTACAGATCGAGCGTCGCGATCGTCTTGCCGAGCCGCCGCAGCTCCACCGCCCGCATGTCGGCCCGCTCTGTCACACCTCCCGACACGTACAGCGCCGTGAGCACCGTCCCAAGCGAGCTGATCTGATACGCGCCCGGCTGGGCCACCTCGCCCACCACGTACACCTGGTTGGTGCGGACGTTGGCGACGGAGATGTCGAACCGCGTGGTCGCGTTGCTCCGCCGCACGCCCGAATACACCCGGCCGAGCCGCGCGTACAGCACGTCGCGCAGCTGATCGAGCGTCAGGTTCGCAACGAACACCTGCCCCACCTGCGGGATCAGAATGAACCCTTCCCGCGTCACCTGCAGCGTGTACGCCAGCTCGACGTCGCCCGTGAGAATCAAC
>QHTZ01000127.1 GCA_003221005.1 Gemmatimonadota bacterium | reverse complement strand
CAAACGGAGGGCGTTCGCGCTGGCCAGCTTGGCGGCTGCCTGCACGGTCTACCGCACCGCCCCCGCACAGGACTGGACCCGCTTCGGCTGGGATGCCGGGCGCTCCAGTGCCCCGACCACGCCGACGGGGATTACCGCGGGCAACGTCGCGTCGCTGCAGCGGCAGCAGGTTACTATCGACGGGACGGTCGACGCCTCGGCCATCTACCTCCACGGCGCCCGTGTGCAGGGGCGCGCCGTCGACGTCTTCTTCGTCACCACGACGTACGGCAAGACGCTGGCCATCGACGCCGCCGACGGCGCGGTCCTGTGGAAGTACACGCCGCCGGGCTACGACACGTGGGTGGGATCGTACCGGATCACGACCGCGACACCCGTCGCCGATCCCGACCGAGCGTTCGTGTACGCGGCCTCGCCCGACGGGCAGATCCACAAGCTCGCTGTCGCGGACGGCCGCGCCGCCTGGAGCACGGCGATCACCGATCTCCCCCGGCGCGAGAAGATCGCGTCGCCGCTCAACTATTTCCGCGGCCGCGTGATCGCGACCACCGGCGGCTACATCGGGGATGCGTCGCCGTATCAGGGACATGTGGCGATCCTGGACGCCGCTAATGGCAAGCTGCTGCACGTGTGGAATTCGCTCTGCAGTGACCGGCCTGGGATCCTCGATCCCTCGTCCTGCTCTGAGAGCGGCTCCGCGATATGGGGCCGCGCCGGGGCGGTGATCGACTCGACGACCGGAAACATCTTCGTCGCGACGGGCAATGGGCTGTGGGACGGGAGGGCCCATTGGGGAGACGCGGTGCTCGAGCTCGACGCGGATGCGACCCGGCTGCTCGGCAACTACACGCCGACCAACACCGACGCACTCGACGCGCGTGACGCGGACTTGGGCTCGACGTCGCCGGTGCTGCTCGGCGGTGGGCTGATTGCCCAGGGCGGCAAGGACGGCTCGATCCGGCTGCTCGACTGGGGGCTGATGCGGGGGACGGAGCCGCATCGGGGCGGCGAGCGCCAGGTCGTCCCATCCGGGGCGGCACGCTTCACCGCGCCCGCGGTGCTGCGCACTAGGGCGGCGACCTGGCTGTTCGCCGCCGACAATGGTGGCACGGCGGCGTGGACGCTCCGCGAAGGCGAGCTGCGCCCGCTGTGGCAAAACGGGCACGCCGGGACGAGCCCCGTCGTCGCGGGTGGTCTCCTCTTCGTATACGACCCGGGAGGGGGGGGCCTCCGCGTCTACGACCCGGCGACCGGGCGCGAGGTGGCGAAGCTCGAGTGCGGCGGGGGGGGCCACTGGAACAGCCCTATCGTGGTGGACGGCAGGATCGCGCTCCCGGAGGGGAACTCGAACGATCACTCCACGCGCGGCATCCTCGATATCTGGCGGCTGCGGTGAGTGCTTACCGATTGATCCAATACGACAGCTTCACCAGGAAGCTGTTGTCGGGCCGCAGGCCGAACAGGTCGCTCAAGTCGCCGCGGAAGTCCCGCGTGCCCTCGACGCCGCTCGAGCCCTGGCGCCCCTGACTCCAGACGACGAACAGCGTCGAGCCGGGGCGGTACTCCCAGCGGAACACGACGTTGGAGCGGAACTGCTTGTAGTTGAAGCCGCCGGGGTTGTTGGTGACGGCGGTGTCGCCGTACACCTGGTAGCGGCTCGCGAAATCCGCCGCCCGAGGGCTTGCCGACAGCTCCCGCACGTTGCTGTAGGTCCCCTTCGAGACGAACGGCTGCGCGTACACTTGGAGCGACATGCTCGCGTTGAAGGGGTAGGTGACGCGCAGGGTCACGCCGAGCTGCTTCTGCTCCAGGTGGGCGAACAGGTAGTGCGTGACGTTGGTCGAGTCGGTGACGGAATACCGCGGCTGCACTTCGTTCGTGGTGCGCGTGTAGCTGGGGATGAGCGCGGCCGTGACGCGCGACGCCAGCTTGAAGTCGACCTCCGGGCTCACGTTGACGCTGCGGGACCGCCCGCCGTCGCCCCGCCAATAGTTGACCCAGAAGTACGGCACGATGGCTCTGCGGTCGTCGCCGTTCAGGCCGGCCCAGGGCGCGAGGTATGAATCCTGGCGCACCGCCGGCCCGCCGCGGGCGCAGGAGTAACAGTACGTCTCGCCCAGCTG
>QHTZ01000079.1 GCA_003221005.1 Gemmatimonadota bacterium | reverse complement strand
CGTCCAGCTGCAGCCGGGCGATGCGCCGCAGCTCGGCACCGTACGAGCCGACGGCCCACGGGCGTTCCGGACGCCGCAACAGGCTCTCGTAGACCCGATCGAGCGCCTTGTCGAGCTGCTGGTCGAGGAAGCGCATTTCGAGCAGCTGGGTGTTCGCGAACTCGAGCACGGCCCGCACGTCGTCGCCCTCGGGATCGAATACCAGGGCTGCGTCGGTATCGATGAACGTCGCGTCATCCGGCCCGAACGAGAGGCGAGACCCCGTGGCGTCCCCGATCTCCTGTTGTGATAGCGTCCGCGGCTCGGCACGGAGGATCTGCGCGACCTGCGGGGCATACTCGGTCCAGAGCGCCGCGGCGTCGCAGGTATCGGTGAACGCCTCGACCAAGAAGATCGAATAGTCCTCCACGAAATCCGCGATCCGCGGCCGCACCGCGGCGTCACCCAGGTCCTGAAGCAGCCGCTCCACGTGGCCGCGCGAGTCCGCCAGCAGCCGCTCGTTCCCCCACAGCTCCGACGCCAACCCGGCAGCGCTGGCGAGGGACCCCGCGAGCGGGATCGCGTAGCTCACCGACACCGCCCCGAAGTCGTACAGCACCAGCTCGACCCCCGGGCTGGTACGGTAGCTGGCGAGCGCGTGCTCCTCCGCCTGACGGGCGACGCGCAGCGGCGCGGGCTCGTACTCGAAGTACGCCGGGGCGCGGCGCTTGTGCTTGATCGTCTGGCGCTCCGCACCCGCAAGCAGCCGGCGCTCGGCGGCGTCGAGGTCGATCGCCTGGGCTACCTCGTAGGCAAAGACCGGAAAGCAGGTGCCCTTCGCGATCACCAGGTCCGCAGGCACTCCCACCACCACCCCCTCAGTGAGTGTTGCCAGGAGCGCCCAATCTGCGGTCCGGCGACGGGCCCCGTCAGGCGGGCGGACTGGTGCATCCACAGCCCCCGATGCGTCGCCGCCACATCGGGTGATGCCTGGACGCCACACGCCAACCTCAACAGCGACGGACATTTCCAACGCCCGACGCGGTCCGCCGCCGACTGCCGGGGTTACTCGCGTGGCGGCGCCTGCGTCTTTACGTCAGTTTCCACACCTGCACGATTCTCCTTCCTCTGGTGAGGTGCGGCGATGGCGGAGCGGCAGTGGGCACGGCTGCGGGCGGACGTCAACTGCGACTTGCGCCGCGGCGCGTGGTACCGGCTGCTCAGGGCCGCTCCATTGGAAGTCGTCGTGGACGTGAAGGGCAATCCGACACCAGTGCCCCGCCCATTCGTCGAGATCCTCGCCATCCCTCCGCAGCGCTGGACCGTGGTCCCGCGGCCCGACAACGCCCCCCGGCTCCCGGCAACCTGGGGACCGTACTACGCCGTCTGCCCCAGCTGCCGCGATCGTGCTCCCGTGCACGGGCGACCGACCAACCTGCGGTGCCAGCGGTGCAACGGGCTGTTCGACATCGCCTGGAACGAAGAGTACCTCGCGAGCGCCTTCTAGTTAGCTCACCGGTAGAAATCGCGGTACGCCACAAGGGCGCGCGCGACTCCCTTGTCCACCTCCTGCGCCATGTAGGCCGGGAGATCAGCGATGCGATTCTTGATGGCCGCCGCTCCGCCTGGGGCGTCCGCGAGCTTCAGGCCGCGGTAATGCTCCGTAAGCCCGGCCTGGAGCGCCGCGAGCACCCATGGCTTGCTCTCCACCGTGGCCTTGGTGACGATCACCCCGCGCACGGTGCGCTCCGGCGTAAAGCCCACTGCGACCTCGAGCGGGCCGTGCGGCGTGTCCACGCGCACGAACTCGAGCGTGCCGACGTCCTTCCCACCGTCCTTACCGACAAAGAATGTCAGCACACCGTCCTCGGGGCTCCAGTCGACTACCTCGTGCAATCGGTGCGCGTCGTGCGCACTCAGGTGCAGTTCCCGCGCCAGGAACCGGTCCGCGCCGGGAAGCAGCTGCTGCACGGCATCGGGGCGCTTCACCAGAATCACGGTCGGACTGATATGGAGGAGCGCGGCCGCGACCGCGCTCGCGAGTAGTTGTCTCATGGCACACCTCCTGGCGTCGGCCGCCACATCTGCCACAGCGCGACGCCGGTCACAATCGTGTACGCGAACCCCATGGCCCACCCGCCGGCCACCGTGAGCACGGCGAACCCGGACGACACCAGCTTCGTGAGCCACATCCCCGCGAAATCGAGCCACGGCGCGGCGAAGAGCAGGGTGATCAGCGCATAGCCCCAACGACGCGCCAGGTCGAGTCCCAGAACCACGAGCGACAGCGCAGCCGCGATGATGCCGTAGATCGGCACGTGCACGTGCGTGTCCTGGACTAGCAGGTTACGGTCCACCGTGTAGTGGTCGTGCGCTCCGAACTCCTGGAGCGTCATGGGATGCTCCATCACCATTGTGCTCGCGGGCGGCATCGCCATGTGCATCTCGGGCGACGCGAACGTGACGGCCACGGACTGCGGAGTGAATCCGCTGAAGAGCCCCACCATCCACGAGCCGAATAGGTAGCCGAGCCCGAGCGTGGCGAGGAGACAGGTGACGAGCCACTTCACCCTGGCGTCAGCTCGTCGCAGATCGTAGAGCATCGCGCCTCCTAGAAGACGTAGAACACCTCGAGCACCGCGTGCGTGTCCTGCCGCTCGAGGCCACCCTGGTCGTTCGCGAAGAACGGCTCGGTCGAATAGTGCACGTGCAGCGCCGCCCGCACCGCGATCCGGGGGATGTGAAAGGTTGTGTGCTCGACGTTCGAGAAGATGCCTTCCTGAGCACTGCTATAGAACCACATCGGCCCGATGGTGAACGAGCGCAGCACCTGCGGCACGCCCGACACCACCGCGTGCGTGTCGTCGAGATGGTCGTATTTGGCGCTAAACCCGAGCGAGCGCGTCAGGCGGTAGAATCCCGTCACCGCGCCGCCCACCCACCGGAGACTGCCACCCATGGCGTCGCGCTCCCCTCCCAGATTGAACTCGGCCCCCACGATGACAGAGCCACGTTGCACGGTGAGGTCCGTCGCCAACAGGCTCCGCTGAAAAGCGTCGGTGCCGTCGTGCTCCGGCCCGTACACCCAGGCGACACCGAGCGTTAGCCCTTCCGTCGCAATCCACTCGGCGCGCAGCAGGCCGGTCTTCCCCCGGTTGTTGTCCTCCGTCACGTTCCAGCCGTTCGTGATGGCCGCCGCGAAGGCGAGATGGCGCGACGCCGTGTAGCGCACGATGGCCCCGGTGAATTTTGCGGGCCGCGCGAGCTCGAAGTTGAAGGACGTAAAGGGCGTGAGGTTGAGCGGTTCGTCGTCGCGCTCGAAGCCGAGCGGCGCGTCGAAGCGACCGAAGGCGAACGACCACTGGCTCGCGTGCGATGGGGTCCAGCTCACGAGCAGATTGTCGATCTCGGTCGACGCCTCCCCGCCTTCCAGGGCCGTGGTGAGCTGCCCGAAGAAGTAGGTCTCGCCGACCGGCTTGAACACACTTACCGCGAGCTTGCCGGCGCCGAGCGTGTTCATACGCTCCAGGCGGTGGTACTCCGCCGTGCCGACAGCGAACCCCGAAACGGTGACCGGCTGCGGTTCCTCAAATGTGACCGGCACGCCCTGCGCGTCGGCCAGCTCCGCCGTGACCCCGCACAGCAGAGCACACCACAGTGCACTGCGCATGTGTTCCTCCCGAAGACTGTAGGTTGAGAAGCTGCGAGCTCAGCCTACGCGACGATCGGGGGAGGGGGCTCCGGAGCGAAAGCGGGGGAAGGGGGAAGAGGGATGGGGGATAGGTCGGTCGCGGCCAGAACCGGGCTCGGGATTACACTGCTCTCCGGCTCCACCGCCGGCACCGCCGCCGACAGCACGTGGTCGAACGCGCCGACCATCTGACTACAGAAGCATGGGCCACCCGGCGGCATGTGGTGGCCTTCGCGAGTGTCCCCGGGCATCTGCATCGCGGCGTGGCGGCAGGCGATGGCCGCCTGCACCACCACGCCGCCGGGGCCGGCAGCCAACCAACAGGTGGCGGCGAGCCAGAAGACAGCGCGGTACGGTGCGCGATGACGACGCATGCAGGCAATAGTATGACTGCCGCGTTCCGCTGGCGCAACCCCGCCGCCACCGTGTAGACTGCACCGCGTTCCCGATAGGAGTGTCGAGAGATGGGCGATCGCATCGACTTCCGCGACGGCCGCTGGATCGTGCCCGACCGCCCGGTGATTCCCTTCATTGAGGGGGATGGCACCGGGCCTGACATCTGGCGGGCGGCGCGCCGCGTGTTCGAGGCGACGGTCCAGAAGGTGTCGGACGGCAAGCGCCGCGTCGAATGGTTGGAGGTGCTCGCCGGCGAGAAGGCGTTCAAGACGGTGGGCAGCTGGCTCCCGGATGCCACCCTCGACACCATCCGCCAGCACCGCGTCGCGATCAAGGGCCCGCTGACCACCCCGGTCGGTGGCGGGATCCGCTCGCTCAACGTCTCCCTGCGCCAGCTGCTCGACCTCTATGCCTGCATCCGGCCGGTGCGCTACTTCGAGGGCGTACCGAGCCCGATGCGCGAGCCCCAGAAGCTCGACGTCGTGATCTTCCGCGAGAACATCGAGGACGTCTACTCGGGCGTGGAATACCGCGCCCAGAGCTCCGAAGCCGACGCCGTGATCGAGTTCCTCACCGAGCACTTCAAGGCCAAGATCCGCCCGGGGAGCGCGATCGGCATCAAGCCCATGTCCAAGTTTGGCAGCCAGCGACTGGTGGCAAAGGCGATCCAGTACGCCATCCAGTCGGGTCGGAAGTCCGTCACGCTCGTGCACAAGGGCAACATCATGAAGTTCACCGAGGGCGGCTTCCGGGAGTGGGGGTACGAGGTGGCGAAGCAGCGGTTCGGGGAGCAGACGGTTCCGGAGGAAGACCCGGGAAGGGGGAAGGGGGACGGGGGACGAGTGGTCATCAAGGACCGCATCACGGACGCTATGTTCGCCCAGCTGGTCCTGCGCCCCGACGACTACTCGGTGATCGCGGCGCCCAACTTGAACGGCGACCTGCTCTCGGACGCCGCTGCAGCGCAGGTCGGCGGGCTGGGGCTCGCTCCCGGCGGCAACGTGGGCGACGGCTACGCGGTGTTCGAGGCGACGCACGGCACCGCCCCGAAGTACGCGAACCTGAACAAGATCAATCCCAGCAGCGTAATTCTGTCGGGGGCCATGATGTTCGAGGAGCTGGGCTGGAGCGACGTCGCGGCCGCGATCGTGCGCGGGCTCGCCGGCGCGATCAAAGCGCGCCGGGTCACGTACGACCTCGCGCGCCTCATGCCCAACGCCACCGAGGTCTCGACCTCTACCTTCGCCGACTGCATAATCGAGCATGTCTGAGCCCGCGAGCAGCGTCGTCACAACGCCTCTCGCCGCCATCGAAACGCCCCTCTTGGCCGTGGCGCTCGCCGAGGGCACCAGCGTCCCTGCTTCCCTCGCGGCACTGGACCAGGCTGCGGGCGGCGTGCTGACGCGCGCCATCACGAGCGGTGATTTCAAGGGGAAGCGCGACGAGACGAGCCTCCTCTACCCGGCGGGTGGGAAGGCGCAGCGCGTGCTCCTCGTAGGCATGGGCAAGGCGGGCGACGTGACCCGCAACACCCTGCGTCGCGCCGCCGCCGTCGGCGGCAAGCGCGCCCGGGCGCTCGGCGCCACGCAGCTCGCCTGCGCCGTCGCGACCGAGGCACGCAACGGCACGACCGCGCGGGATCTGGGTCAGGCGATCGTCGAAGGCGCCGCGCAGGGCGCCTGGAGCTTCACCGAGCTCAAGGCCGCGCCCGATGACCCGCGCCCCGAGGTCGCCGCCATCGTCATCGTGTGCGACGACCGCGAGTCGAAGGACGCCGAGGCAGGCCGGCGCGTGGGCGACGCGATCGCCGCCGGCCATCGGCTTACCCGCTACCTCCAGGTGCAACCCGGCAACGTGTGCACCCCCGCGTACCTCGCCAACGAGGCACAGCGGCTCGCGGACGCGTACGGGTTTACGGCCACCACCCTCGACCGGCAGGAGATCGGAAAGCAGGGGATGGGGGCGTTGCTCGCCGTCGCACAGGGAAGCGCGCAGGAGCCACGCTTCATCGTGCTCGAGTACCGGGGGGGGGGCGGTGGTGACGCGGCGCCGGTCGTGCTCGTCGGCAAGGGCGTGACGTTTGACTCCGGGGGCATTTCGATCAAGCCGGCGCAGAACATGGAGGACATGAAGTTCGACATGTCGGGCGCGGCCGCCGTGCTCGGCACGTTCGAAACGCTGGGCCGGCTCAAGCCCAAGATCAACGTGGTGGGGCTGATCCCCGCAACCGAGAATCTTCCATCGGGCACCGCCGTCAAGCCCGGGGACGTGATCCGGAGCCTCTCCGGCAAGACGATCGAGATCATCAACACGGACGCCGAAGGGCGGCTGATTCTGTGCGACGCGCTGTCGTACGCCCGCCGCTTCAAGCCCGTGGCTGTGCTCGATGCGGCGACGCTCACCGGCGCCGTCGTCGTGGCGCTCGGCCACGCCGCGATCGGCATCATGGGGACGGATGAGGCGCTGCTGGGCGAGGTGCGCGAGGCGGGCGAGCGCGCCGGCGAGCGTTGCTGGCCGCTGCCGCTGTGGGACGAGTACCGAGACCTCCTCAAGTCCGACGTCGCCGACGTGAAGAACTCCGCCGGCCGGGGCGCCGGGACGATCGCCGGCGGCTGGTTTCTGCGGGAGTTCGCGGACGGATACCCGTGGGTGCATCTCGACATCGCCGGCACCGCCTACACCGAGAGCGAGGCGCCGTACCAATCCAAGGGCCCCACGGCGGTCGGCGTCCGCCTGTTCAGCGAATTCATCCTCAAGCGCGCGGGGGCGTGACTCGCGGCGCCTGCGCCGCCGCAGTCCTGCTCGCCCTCGCTCTCCCACGGCGCGCGGGAGCCCAGGTGGACACGAGCGCGCGGCGTCCGCCGTCGCCCGACACGACGGCGCGACGCGACACGACGCGCGACACGCTGCCGCGCTACCTCCCCGTCCTCCCGGCAGCGATCCCACGGGGGCCGCTGCCGCGCGGCGCGCGCTTCACGTTCACCGCGGATTCGTTCGCTTTCTCGGACACGAAGACGCTGAGCGACCTGCTCGCCCGCATCCCCGGCGTGTACGTGGCACGCGGCGGGGTCTTCGGCCAGGCCGAAGGCGTGCTGTACGGCGGCCGCGGGCCCGCTGCGCTCGAGGTCTATTGGGATGGCGTGCCGTATCTGCCGCTGGGCCGCGATTCTGTGTACCTCGACCCGGCGCGGATTCCGCTCGCGCCGCTCGAGCGCGTGGACGTCGTCGTCCTCCCGGCGGCGCTGCGAGTCTACCTGGTCACGTCGCGGCAGCAGTCCACCGCGCCGGCGACGGAGATCGGCATCACCACCGGATTCCTCGGCACGGCGGGCTACCGGGCCGCGTTTCTCAAGCGTTGGCGCTCCGGATTCGGCCTGTCCCTCGTGGCCGATTGGAACGACATCAGCGGCGAGACGGGATCTTCCAGCACGCCGTTCCACGACGTGGACCTGTGGCTCTCGGCCCTCTATATCCCCACCCCGAAGCTCGGCGTGTCGTATCAGATCGTGAGCTCCGACTGGAACCGCAGCGGCAACACGTCGCCCATCGTGGCCGCGGTGCGGACCAAGCGCGTCGACCAGCTGGTGCGGTTCGCGTGGGGCGCACGCTCCGACGGACTCGGACCGCGGCTCGACCTCACGCTCGCCACCGCCACGACGAGCCGTGACTCGGCGGTGCCCGACCGCACCCTGTCGCAGGCGACCCTGGAGCTCTCCGCAGCCGCCCCGCGCGCCATGGCGGGCGTGGTCGCGCGACTCGCAGGGAGTGAACGCCGCCCGTCCCAGCTCGAGGGCCAGGCCTCATGGAGTCCCCTCGACCTGCTCACCATCAGCGTGGACGCCCGCCACACGAAATACGCGCTGGACCGGAGCGGCGACCGCGCGCACCTCGCGGCGGGCCTCGTGCTGCCGCTGGGATTCTCCGCGCACGGCGACGTGGCATGGGGGCGCGACCTCGCGGCGCCGGCGCGGAGCGGCGACTCCGTGCAGACGACCAACGATCTCTACGGCGCGATCCGGTGGCAGCGCTCGTGGACGACGCTCGAGGTCGGGGGGGCGCGGCGCGATCCCTTCTCACCCCCTCCCCAGTTTCTCGCGGGACTCGGGACCGTGAACGCCCTCAGCCCCACGCCTGCCACGAACTACCTCGCCATCCAGGCTCGCCTGCGACCGCTTCCGGGGCTCGAGCTGTGGGGGTGGTACTTCCATCCCGTGCGCGGCGGCGGCGACTTCGAGCCGCCGCATCACGGCCGCTACGGCGCGACGTTCTACTCCAAGTTCTGGCGCACCTACAAGAGCGGCGTCTTTGCCTTCCGGGCGGAAACGGCGGTCGAATCGTGGAGCGGGGGCACCGAGGGAGGAGTCTTCCGCGACACCACCACCGGCACGAGCACGGTCCACGAGCTCGTGGGCGCCACCTTCGTTGACTTCAATCTCCAGATCCGCATCGCGGGGGTGACGATCTTCTGGGTGATCCGCAACGCGCGCTCCTCCACCAGGAGCTACGTCCCCGAGCTGGGCTACATCCGGAACGATCAGTTCTACGGCGTGCGCTGGCGCTTCACGAATTGACGCCAATTGACCTAAGTGCCTTGAGCGGTTAGACTTAAAGACTGTGCCGCGCAGCATGACGGGCTTCGGCTTGGCCGAAGGGACGGTTCAGGGCGGGAGGCTGCGGATCGAGATCCGCACCGTCAACCACCGTTACTACAATCCGCAACTCCGGCTCCCGTTCGAGCTGGCGGGGACGGACAACCAGATCCGGGAGCACCTGCGCCAGCTGCTCGACCGGGGCCACGTGGCGGTGTCCGCCCGGTGGCTCGAGCCCCCTGAGACCGCGGGGGCAGTAGTAGTGGACGTCGCGCGCGCGCGGCAGGTGGTGGCGGCGCTTAAGGAATTGAAGAAGAAGCTCCACCTGAAGGGCGACCCGGACCTGGCGTTCGTGGCGCGCCACCCCGACGTCCTCTCGCTGCAGGCGAACGGCGAAGGCGAGGGGGGCGGGGCCACCGCGTGGGCCGAGGTGCAACCGATTCTCGATCGTGCAGCTCAGGATGTGCTGGCGATGCGGCAACGTGAGGGTCAGGCGCTTGCCGCGGACCTGCTCGGGCGGCTCGAGGCAATCGAGCAGCAGACGCGCGCGGTGGAGACACGTGCGCCGGTACGGCTCGTGGCGGAACACGATCGGCTCAAGCACGCCGTGGCCGAGCTTGCCGCCGGCGTGCAGGTGGACGAGCAACGCCTGGCGCTGGAAATCGCGTTGCTCGCCGACCGGGTGGACATCACGGAGGAGCTGGTGCGGCTGCGCACCCATCTCGGGGCCTGCCGCGAGGCGCTGGCGGGGGACGGGCGCGTGGGAAAGCAGCTCGGGTTCCTGGCGCAGGAGCTGTTGCGCGAGGTGAACACGATCGGCTCCAAAGCGAATGACGCCGCGATCACCCAGGCGGTGATCGCTATGAAAGGCGAGCTCGAGAGGTTCCGCGAGCAACTCGAGAATCTGGAGTGACGTCACGGGTCGTCGTGCTGTCCGCCCCATCGGGCGGCGGGAAAACGACGATCACGAAGGCCCTGCTGGCGCGACGCCCGGACGTGGGATTCTCGGTGTCGGCGACGACCCGGCGACCGCGACCGGGGGAGCAGAATCACGTCGCCTACCACTTCCTGACCCGCGACGAGTTCGCCCGGCGCCGCGACGCCGGCGCGTTCGTAGAGTGGGCCGAATACGCAGGGGAGTGGTACGGGACTCTGAAGAGCGAAGTCGACCGCGTGCTTCACTCCGGCAAGCACGTGGTGCTCGACATCGAGATCCAGGGCGCCCGT
The DNA here is from genome assembly GCA_003221005.1 of Gemmatimonadota bacterium. Lineage (GTDB taxonomy): Bacteria > Gemmatimonadota > Gemmatimonadetes > Gemmatimonadales > GWC2-71-9 > AG25. The sequence goes on along the minus strand of QHTZ01000079.1, from coordinate 67,867 downwards.
CAGGTCGAGCAACGCTACCCGGCGCCGCAGTCCATCGGGATTTTCATTCTCCCGCCGAGCGCCGCGGCCTGGACCGAGCGGCTGCTCGGTCGCGGAACGGAATCGCCGGTTGCGCTGGCGCGGCGTTTAGAACAGGCGATTGCCGAGATACGGCAATCGCGCACCTGGCGTCACATCGTGATCAACGACGATCTCGATCGAGCGGTGGAGGAAGTCTCGAAAATCATCGACGCGGACGGCGCGATACCGCATCGTCCCCACGGCGAACGCGTAAACAACCTGGTGGAAGAGCTCGTGCGGGAGGCGGATCGCCTTCGGCACGGCGCTTGAGGAGATACTGATGAGGATTGTCACCCCGGTCGAAGTCGCCTCCCAGACGGGCAACAAGTATTTGGGTGTGCTCGTCGCGGCGAAGTTCGCCCGCTTTGTGAACGACTTTCCGCGCGACCGCTCGGTCGAGCTCGAGAAGAAGCTCACCACCCGCGCGATGGAGGAGCTGGTGGCGGCCCGGCTCAAGTACCGGTTGGTGCGGCGGCGGCGCCAGGAGGGCTGATGCCGTTCGCCGGCCGGCACGTCGTCCTCGGCGTGTCGGGCGGGATTGCCTGCTACAAGAGCTGCACCCTCGCCCGGCGGCTCACCGAGAGCGGCGCGCAAGTAGACGTCGTCCTCACAGCCGCGGCCGGCGAGTTCGTCCGCCCGCTCACCTTCGAAGCGCTGACGGGGCGCCCGGTGCTCGCCTCCCTGTGGGAGCGCGGGGGAGGCCGGGCGCTCGCCCATATCGAGCTCGCGAAGCAGGGGGACCTCGTGATCCTGGCGCCCGCTACCGCGCACCTCCTGGCACGCGCCGCACAGGGGATGGCGGATGACCTGCTCACGGCGCTGCTGCTCGCCCGCACGGGCGCGGTGCTGTGCGCTCCGGCGATGAACGACGCGATGTTCGCCCACCCCGCCACGCGGGCAAACCTGAAGACGCTCGCGGAGCGCGGGTGGACGTTCGTCGGTCCCGAGACCGGCGCACTCGCCGAAGGACCGAGCGAGCTCCCGGGCCGGATGAGCGAGCCCGAGACGATCCTCGCTGCCGCAGCACGACTACTGGCACCGCCCGGCCGGCTCAAGGGCAAGACTGTGCTCGTCACCGCGGGCCCCACGCGCGAGCATCTCGATCCGGTGCGGGTGATCACGAATCCCTCGAGCGGTCGCATGGGATACGCGCTGGCCGAAGCCGCGTTCGCGCGCGGGGCGGAGGTCATCCTCGTGGTGGGGCCGACCGACCTCCCGGTCCCCACGGGCGCGGTGACGCACCGCGTCGAGACGACGGCGGAGATGCAGCGCGCCCTCCAGACGCTCGTGAAGCGCGCCGACGTGCTCATCATGGCCGCGGCGCCGGCGGACTACCGGCCCGCCGCCCCGGCCGCCACGAAGCGCGCCCGCTCCGCCGGCGATCTCACGCTCAAGCTCGAACCCACGCCCGACATCCTCGGCTCGCTGAAGCGGCCGAAGGGATGTCTCGCCGTCGGTTTCGCCCTCGAGACCGGGGGGCGGGACGGCGAAGGGGGCGACGGCGTTGCGCGGGCACGCCAGAAGTTGCAAGATAAGGCGCTTGATTTGGTCATCTTGAACGACGCGCTCGAGCCCGGCGCGGGGTTCGAGGTCCCCACGAATCGCGTGACGATCGTACGGAACAGCGGTGCTCCGACAGAGCTGCCGCTCTTGTCCAAGCGGGACGTGGCGGAACGGATCCTCGACGAGGTGGAGCAAGCGCTCTCGTGAGCGACGGGCGGGCCCTGGCGCGCGAATACCTGGAACAGCAACGACTGCTCGGCGGCAACCCGGTGGTCACCGGGCCCGCCAGCCACGCTGCGCCTCCCACTGCTCAACCGCCTGACCGCCAATCCGCCGATCTTCCACCTCCCGGCGTCTCCTACGATCCACCGAGCGCCGATCTCTTTGCCGCGGATCCCGTCTCTCAGGCGGCCACGCTCCAGGCGGTCGCGGCGCTGGTCGCGGAATGCACGAAGTGCCGCCTGTGCGAAGGTCGGGCCAACACCGTGCCCGGGGAAGGCCCGGACGACGCACGGCTCGTGGTCGTCGGCGAGGGACCGGGGCGTGTGGAAGACGAGACCGGCCGGCCGTTCGTCGGCAAGGCTGGGGAACTGTTGACCAAGATCCTCGGCGCGATCGACCTGCCGCGCGAGCGGGTGTTCATCTGCAACGTCGTGAAGTGTCGGCCGCCCGAAAACCGCCTACCGCAGTACGACGAGATCGCCGCCTGCCTGCCGTACCTGCACCGTCAAGTCGAGCTGCTCAAGCCCAAGGTGATCCTCGCCATGGGCGGCACGGCGGCGCAGACCCTGCTCGACACCAGGCAATCCCTCGGGTCGCTGCGGAACCAGGTGCACCGATTCCGCGGAATTCCCGTGATCGTTACCTATCATCCTGCTGCCTTGCTGCGAAACCCCAACTGGAAGCGACCAACCTGGGATGACGTCCGTATCGCCCGCCGCCTCCTCGACTGAGCGCGACTACGCCGGCCGCCAGGCTCCCTGGAGCAGCGAGGCGGAGCAGGCCGTGCTCGGCGCCATGCTGCTCGACCAGGATGCGGCCCTCAAGGCCGCCGAGCTGCTCGACGACACGATGTTCTACCGGGAGGCCCACCGCCTGCTGTACCGGGCGATGACGGCCCTCACCGAGCGCGGCGACGTGATCGATCCTGTCACGCTGCGCGAGGAGCTGGGGAAGCGCGGCGACCTCGATCGCGCCGGGGGGATGGAGTACCTCGGCTCCCTGATCGACGTGGTGCCGACCGCCGCGAACGTCGAGTATCACGCCCGGATCGTGCGGGACAAGGCCTTGCTGCGGCGCCTGATCGAGGCCGCCACCCACATCGCCCAGGAAGCGTACGAGGGACGCGGCCTGCCGAGCGAAGTGTTGGACGACGCCGAGCACCGGATCTTCCAGGTGGCCCAGCTGCGCCGCACCGAGGAGTTCATTCGTCTCAAGGAGCTCATCTGGCCGACGATGGAGCGGATCGAGCAGCTCCAGAGCGGCCACGGGGCGGTGACGGGAGTGGCCACGGGGTTTACCGACCTCGACCGTCTGACCGCCGGGTTCCAGCGCGCGGACCTCGTGATCGTGGCGGCGCGTCCGTCGATGGGGAAGACGGCCTTCATTCTGAACGTGGTGCAGCACGCCGCGATCGAGCACAGCGTCGGGGTGGGAATCTTCTCGCTCGAGATGTCGAAGGACCAGCTGGTGCAGCGTCTCCTTTGCTCCGAGGGTCTGGTGGACGCGCAGCGGCTGCGGCGCGGCCAGTTGCGGGACGACGACTATCCGAAGCTCGCGCGCGCCGCTGGCCTGCTCGGCACCGCACCGATCTGGATCGACGACTCGGCCGCCCTCACTCCCCTGGCCATGCGCTCCAAGGCCCGGCGCCTCAAGGCGGAGCACAACATCGGCATGCTCGTTGTCGACTATCTCCAGCTGATGCAGGGCCCCACCGATGCCGAGAGCCGCCAACAGGAGATCTCCTACATCTCCCGCGCGCTCAAAGCGCTCGCGAAGGAGCTCGACATCCCGGTCGTCGCGCTGTCGCAGCTGTCGCGGGCGCCGGAGCAGCGCGGGGGCGAGCACCGGCGCCCGCAGCTCTCCGACCTGCGAGAGTCCGGGGCGATCGAGCAGGACGCCGATGTCGTCTGCTTCATCTATCGCCAGGAGTTCTACGACGGTCCGGTGGATCCGAAGACCAACGAAAGCATCGAGGGGCTGGCGGAGCTGACCATCGGGAAGCAGCGCAACGGGCCCACCGGGACCGTGAAGCTGTTCTTCAAGAAGGAGTACACCCGCTTCGACAACTACTCGCCGCGCGACGCGCCGCCTGAGGCGACCCGTGGCAGCTAAGGCTGGCTCGGTGTTCCGGTGCAGCGAGTGCGGTGCGGAGCAGCCCAAATGGGGCGGGCGCTGCGACGCGTGTGGGGCCTGGAACACCCTGGTTGAAGAGCCCACGGGGCGGCCAGGCGGTCGGGCGGTCGGGCGGTCCGGTGATCTGACCGGCAGACCGCCCGTCCGCCTGTCCGCCGTAGAAGGGGGCGGGGTAGGGCGGTGGCGGACGGGCCTCGCCGAGTTCGACTTCGTGCTCGGCGGGGGCGTGGTCCCCGGATCTGTCGTCCTGGTCGGCGGCGAGCCGGGGATCGGGAAATCGACGCTGCTGCTGCAGTGCGCCGCCCGCCTCGAGCGCGCCGGCGTCACGACGCTGTACGTGTCGGGCGAGGAATCCCCCGAGCAGCTGCGTCTCCGCGCCGATCGCCTCGCGGACGACCCCGGCCAGGTGCACGTGCTCGGCGAAACCCGGCTCGAGGCCATCCTGCATCACGCGGCGGCGCTCGGCGCGCGCGTGCTGTTCCTGGACTCGATCCAGACCAGCTACACCGAGGCGTTGGAGGGCGCGCCCGGCAACGTTGGCCAGGTGCGCGAGTGCGCCGCGCGACTCATGCGGTTCGCCAAGGAATCGGGGCCCGCCGTGCTGCTCGTGGGCCACGTCACCAAGGACGGGGGCATCGCGGGCCCACGGACCCTCGAGCACATCGTGGACACCGTACTCTACTTCGAGGGCGAGAGCAGCCTCGACCACCGCATCCTGCGCGCGGTAAAGAATCGCTTCGGGTCGGTGGACGAAGTGGGCGTGTTCCGCATGACCGGGTCGGGGCTCGAGCCGGTGGCGGAGCCGGCGGCCGCGTTCCTCGCGAGCCGGGTGACCGGAATTTCGGGCTCCGCGGTCACGGCCCTGATGGAGGGCACGCGGCCGATGCTGGTCGAGGTCCAAGCGCTCGCGACCAAGGCCGGATTCGGGACGCCGCAGCGCGTGGCCACGGGCCTCGACCACCGCCGCCTCGCGCTGCTGCTCGCGGTGCTCGAGCGGCGCGGCGGGATGCCGTTCCGGGATCTGGACGTGTTCGTCAACGTGACGGGTGGCGTGCGACTGCTCGAGCCGTCCACCGACCTGGCCGTGACCGCGGCTCTGGTGTCGAGCGTGGCCAACCGACCGGTCCCCGCCGATGCGCTGTTCCTGGGCGAGGTGGGCCTGGGTGGCGAGATCCGGCCGGTGGCCGCGATCGAGCGGCGACTCGCCGAGGCCGCGCGACAGGGGTTCCACCGCGCGTTTGTGTCGGCGCGCTCGTCCGTCGCGGCGGAAGGCATCGTAGTCGTGGGGATGGCAGGGATCGGTGAGCTCGCCGGCCAGCTCGCTGCCTGAGGTCGGGGTGATCGTCGTCGCCGCGGGCGCGGGGGTGCGGGCCGGCCCCGGCGACCCGAAGCAGTTCCGCTCCATCTTCGGCATTCCGATGTTGCTGCGGGCCCTGCGGCCGTTCACGTCGCATCCCGACGTCGGGCAGGTCGTGGTCGCACTCCCCCCCGGGTTCGCCGAGCGGCCACCGGAGTGGCTCGGCAAGCTGCGGGGCGAGCGGCTGGCGCTCGTGACGGGAGGCGCCACGCGCCCGGACTCCGTGCGCGCGGGACTGGCGGCGCTCACCGTCGAAACGACCGTAGTCCTCATCCACGACGCCGCGCGTCCCTTCGTGAGCCGTGAGACGATCGATGAGGTGATCGCCCGCGCCCGCGCCGGCGTGGGCGCCGCCGCGGCGGTGCCGATGAGCGACACGATCAAGGAAGTGGTGGACGGGAACCGCGTCGCACACACCGTGGCACGCGACCGTCTGTGGCGGGCGCAAACGCCGCAGGGCTTCCCCCGGAGCATGCTGGAGCAGGCCTACAGCCGGCTGCGGGGCGACAACGCCCTCCCCACCGACGACGCGGAGCTGTGCGAGCGCGCCGGCTTCGCGGTGGAAGTGGTGGCGGACTCCCCACACAACCTGAAGGTGACGACGAGCGACGATTTCCGCATCGCTGAGGCGCTAGCGCGTGAGCTGCGGTGAACCCGCTTCCCTTCGCACGCGCCGACGAGATCGACGCCGCCTTGCCGAGCATCGTGGCCCACCTCCGCTCCGGCGGCCTGCTCGCCTATCCCACCGAAACCGTGTACGGCCTCGGCTCGCGCGCCCGGCTCCCCGACGTGCTGGCGCTCGCCCGCCTCAAGGGTCGGCGGGCCGACAAGCCTTTCCTTCTGCTCGTGAGCGACCGCTCCATGGCGGAGGCGCACGGGCTCGCCTTCAGCGAAGCGGCGAACGCGCTCGCGCGGGCGTTCTGGCCCGGCCCGCTCACACTGGTGCTGCCGGGGGGCGGAGGACGGCTCCCCAACGAGCTTCGCGGGCCCGAGGGCGGAATCGCGGTGCGCTGGACCTCGCATCACGGAACTGCGCGGCTCGTGGCGGCGTTGGGCGAGCCCCTCACCTCCACCTCGGCCAACCTCCCGGGCATGCCGCCGGCGCCTGGCGCCGCGGCGATCGTCCGCGACTTCGGCTGGGCCGTGGCCGACGGGACGCTGCTCGTGTTGGACGGCGGGGTCCTCGGGAACTCCCCCCCTTCCACCGTGGTTGACTGCACGCGGCCGACGCCGCGCCTCGTGCGCGAGGGGGCGCTCACGCTGGCGGACCTGCGACGCACGGCGGGGCGGCTGGCGCCATGATTCGATGAAAAAGATTCTCTTGGTATGCACCGGAAACATTTGCCGCAGCCCGCTCGCAGCGGCGCTGATGCAGCGCGCGCTCGCCGAGCGGGCGGTGGACGGGATCGAGGTGTCCTCCGCGGGCACCGGGGCCTGGGACGGCGCGCCGGCGTCGGAGGGCGCCTACCTGGTAGGGCTGGAGCAAGGGCTCGATCTCTCCGGTCACCGCGCCCGTCTGCTCACGCGGGATCTGGTCGAGCAGTCCGATCTCATTCTCACGATGGCACGCCACCACCGCGCGCGTGTGGACGAGCTGGGTGGTGAGGGACGGGTGTTCGTGATCGGCGAGTACGTGGGTCGCGGACCCGAGGGGGCCGAAGTCAGCGACCCGTTCGGCGGCGACCTCGACGTGTATCGCGACACCTGTACCGAGCTCGCGACGCTCGTCGCCGCGGCGGTGGACCGCATCGTCACGGAGGCGGGCCGTGGAGATCAGCGCTAGCACCCGCCTCCTGGCGGTGATCGGCGATCCCGTCGAACACTCGCTGTCTCCCGCGATGCACAACGCCGCGTTCCGCGCGCTGGGGATCGACGCCGTCTACGTGGCACTGCGGTGTCCCGCCACCGCGCTGCCGGCGTTGCTCTCCGCCTGCGCGGCGGTGGGAGCAGCAGGGAACGTGACCGTGCCGCACAAAGAGGCGGCGGAACGATGCCTCACGCGGAAAACGGATCTGTGCGCCCGCGTGGGCGCGTGCAATACGTTCTGGAGCGAGCAGGGGACGCTCGTGGGCGACAACACGGACGTCGCGGGGGTACTCGCCTCGCTCAAGCAGCTCGGAGCGGACGGCGCCGACCGCTGGCTGGTGATCGGTACCGGGGGCGCGGCCCGCGCCATCGCCGTCGCGGCAGCGCAGGCGCGGGCCGAGCTCCAAGTGCTGTCGCGCGACGCGGCGCGCGCCCAGACGTTCGCCGCCTGGGCCACGAGTCGCGGCGCGCAGGCCCGCGCGGCGCGCGGCGCCCTCGAGACGGACGTGGCGATCAACACGACGCCGCTGGGCCTTAGGGAGGGCGATCCCCTGCCGCTCGAGCCCGCCAAGGCCCCGCGGCTGCGCGCCGCCCTCGACCTCGTCTACGCCGCGGGGGAGACGCGGTGGGTGCGCACGCTCCGCACGGCTGGCGTGGCGGCACAGGACGGCCGGGAAATGCTGCTCCAGCAGGGCGTCGCGGCGTTCGGACGATTCTTCCCCGAGGCTCAGGCCCCTACGGAGGTGATGCGTGCCGCCCTCGCCCGGGAGCTCCGCCGCTAGGGCTCTCGAACAGCTGCTGTTCCCGGCCGAATGCCTGCTGTGCCGTGCGTTGCTGCCGTTCGATCGCTCCCCTGACCTCGTTTGCCTGCTGTGCCGGCACCGCTGGCGTCCCGTCGTACCTCCCTGGTGCGAGCGCTGCGGGCACCCCGAGCCCCTGTTCGGGCGCTGCCGGGTCTGCGCCGATTGGCCCGCAGCCCTCCGCTGCGCGCGGTCGGCGGTCTGGCTGGACGCGGCGGCCCGGCGCGCGGTCCACGCCCTCAAGTACGGCGGTCTCCCCCGCATGGCCGATGACCTGGCTGCGGCGGCGGCGCGCGTGACCCTGCCGATTCCTGACGGCCACGCAGCTGTCCTCGTCCCCGTCCCGCTCGGCCCGCGGCGGCAGCGCACACGGGGCTACAACCAGAGCGCGCTCCTCGCCCGCGGCCTCGGCGCGCGCTGGGGGCACCCCGTGGCGGAGCTGCTGGTCCGGACCCGCGAGACGGTAACCCAAACGACGTTGACACCGGCCTCGCGTCTAGCGAATGTGGCGGGGGCGTTTGCAATGCGGAATGGGGAATGCGGAATGCGGAATGAATTGTCCGCGGTCGATTCCGCATTCCGCATTCCGAATTCCACATTGATTTTGGTGGACGACGTCTTCACGACGGGCGCGACTCTGGGGGCCGCGGCCCAGGCCCTGGAGGCTGCCGGCGCGCGGTCCGTCATGGCCGTCACGTTCGGGCGGGCCACCATTCCGGATTTCACCTCATAAGGAGCCGTGCATGGCGGTACGGGTCGGGATCAACGGGTTCGGTCGCATCGGCAGGAACGTGCTGCGCGCCGCGCTGGTGACCAAACAGACCGCGGTCGAGTTCACCGCGGTAAACGACATCACCGACCCCAAGACCCTCGCACATCTCCTGAAGTATGACTCGATCCACGGCCGCTTTCCGGCCAAGGTCGAGGTCGGCGAGGACGCCCTGATCGTGGACGGCAAGACCATTCGAGTGACTGCCATCAAGGAGCCTGAGAAGCTGCCGTGGCGGGACCTGGGCGTGGAGCTGGTGCTCGAGAGCACGGGCCGCTTCACCGACCGCGAGACCGCCTGCAAACACCTGGCGGCGGGCGCGAAGACGGTGGTGATCTCGGCGCCGGCGAAGGGCGAAGACATCACCATCGTGATGGGCGTGAATCATCAGAAGTACGACCCCGCCAAGCATCACATCATCTCCAACGCGTCGTGCACGACGAACTGCCTCGTTCCGGTGGTCAAGGTGGTCATCGACAACTGGGGGTTTCGCCACGGTTTCATGACCACGGTGCACAGCTACACGAACGATCAGGCGATTCTCGACCTACCCCACAAGGACTTGCGGCGCGCCCGGGCGGCCGCGCTGAGCATCATCCCGACCACGACGGGTGCCGCCAAAGCCACGAGCCTCGTGATCCCTGAGGTGAAGGGCAAGATCGACGGCATCGCGCTGCGCGTGCCTACGCCGGACGTCTCCGTGGTCGATCTCACCGCCGAGGTCGAGAAGAAGACGACGATCGCGGAAGTCAACGCTGCCTTCAAGCAGGCCGCGCAGGGCGCGCTGCGGGGGATCCTCGATGTGAGCGACGAGCCGCTCGTGTCCGTCGACTACATCGGCAGCCTGTACTCGAGCGTGGTGGACTCCCTGTCCACCAACGTGATCGACGGCACTTTCGTCCACGTGTCGTCGTGGTACGACAACGAGATGGGGTACTCGGCGCGCTGCCTCGATCTGCTCGCGTACATCGCCGGGCGGCGGTGAGTCCGCGCAACCTACGAGACCTTCCCGCGGAGGCGCTCGACGGCAAGCGGGCGCTGGTGCGGGTGGACTTCAACGTCCCCCTGGCGAAGGACAGCGGCGTAGCTGACGACACGCGCATCCGCGCCGCGCTCCCGACCATCAAGTATCTGCGCGACAAGGGGACGCGCGTCATCCTGCTGTCGCACCTAGACCGTCCGACGGGTCCCGACCCGACGCTGTCGCTGCGGCATATCGTCCGCACCCTCGAGCAGCTGCTCGGCACCCCCGTGGACTTCATCCCCGATCCGGCGGCGGGCATTGCCGCGACGCGCCGGCTGCCGCGCGGCGGCGTCGCGCTCGTGGAGAACGTGCGCTTCTGGCCGGGCGAGGAGCAGAACGATCCCGAGCTCGCCCGGACGTTCGCCGCGCTGGGGGATTTCTACGTGAACGACGCGTTCGGCACCGCGCACCGCGCGCACGCGTCCACCGAAGCCGTGGCCCATCTCCTTAAGCCGGCCGTGGCGGGATTCCTGGTGGAGCGCGAGCTGCGCTACCTCGGCGACGCGCTCCAGCACCCCAAGCGGCCGTTCCTCGCCGTGCTCGGCGGTGCCAAGATTTCGGGGAAGATCGACGTGATCGAAGCGCTGCTGCCGCGGGTGGACCAGATCCTGGTCGGCGGCGCGATGGCGAACACGTTCTTTCTCGCGGTCGACTTTACGGTCGGCAAGTCGCTCGTGGAGCGGGACAAGGTGGACCTCGCCAAAGCCCTGATCGCCAAGGCGGGCTCGAAGTTGATCCTGCCTCGCGGCGCCGTGGTGGCCCCGAGCCTCGAGCGCCGCGACGAGCGCCGCGAAGTCCCCTGCGACCGCATCCCCGCCGACTGCGCCGTGTTCGACATCGATCACACGACGCAACTCGACTTCCGCGCGCACATTCTCCGCGCCAAGACCGTGGTTTGGAACGGTCCCATGGGTGTGTTCGAGACGCCGCCGTTCGATGAGGGCACCCGCGCGGTGGCCGAGGCGCTGATCGAGGCCGGGAAGCGGGGCGCCATCACCGTGGTTGGCGGGGGCGACTCCGCAGCCGCGGTCCGGGGCCTTGAGGAGAAATTCACTCACGTCTCGACCGGCGGCGGGGCGTCGCTCGACTTCCTGGAGGGGAAGACGCTTCCCGGCGTCGCCGCGCTCGAAGCCGCGTGAGGGACCTCCTCTTCGCGGCCAATTGGAAGATGAATCTCGGCCCCGACGACGCCCGGGCCTACATGAAGACCTTTCGCGCCCGCTACAACCGCCATGAGCGCCGCGAGGCCTGGTTCTTCCCCCCCGCCGTGTCGCTCGAAGCCGCCGCCCAGGCCGCGCGTGAGCGCGCCGACCTGCTCGTCGGCGTGCAGGATATCCACTGGGAGCCGAAGGGCGCGTTCACCGGCGCCATCTCCGCGCCGCTCGCAGCGCAGGCTGGCGCCAAAGCGGCGCTGATCGGCCACTCCGAGCGCCGGCACGTGTTTGGCGAAACGGACGAGGACACGCGCAAAAAGCTGACCGCGGCGCTCGCGGCCGGCCTCGTGCCGATGCTGTGCGTCGGCGAAACGCTCGCCGAGCGCGACGCGGGCCACACGTTGGCCGTCGTAAACCGCCAGCTCTCCGGCGCCCTCGGCGCTCTGGACGGAGCGGCCCTGGCCCGCGTCATCATCGCGTACGAGCCGGTGTGGGCGATCGGTACCGGCCGAAACGCGACGCCGCAGGATGCGGGCGCCGTGCACAAGGAGATCCGGAGCTGGCTCACCGCGCGGGGCGTGCCGCGGAGCCGCGTGCTCTACGGAGGGAGCGTGAACCTCAAGAACATCGCGGAGCTCCTCGCCGAGCGCGAGCTCGACGGCGTGCTCGTGGGCGGAGCCTCGCTCGATCCCGAAGCGTGGGCGCAACTTGTGCAGGCGCCCGCCACCTGAGTATTATCCGCGCGATGTACACCGTTCTGCTCGTATTGCTGTTGCTCGACGCGATTCTGCTCGCCGCCGCGGTGCTGCTCCAAGCGGGGCAGGGGGGTGGCCTAGCGTCGCTCGGCGGTGGATCCGGCACCGAGGTCTTCATGGGCGGCCGCCAGGCGGTCACGCTGCTCACCAAAGTGACGTGGTGGTGCGCCGGCATCTTTCTGTTCCTCGCGCTTACGCTCGCGATCATGTCGTCGCAAAGCGGCGCACCGCGGTCGGCGCTCCAGGGCACCATTCCCCAGCCGGCCGCCCCACCGGCTCCGTTGCCGCTCCAGACCGCGCCGCAACCCAGCCCCTCACCTTCTCCGAGCCCCAAGAATCCCTAACACGCACCCGGCCTACGTGCTTCTCGAGGACGGAGCCTGGTTCTCCGGAACCGCGCCGTTTCCCTTCGAGCCCGTGTATGCCGAGGTCGTGTTCACCACCAATCTGTCCGGCTACCAGGAGGTCTTCACCGACCCCTCGTATCTCGGCCAGCTCGTTGTGATGACGGCGCCGATGATCGGCAACTACGGGATCAATCCGGAAGACGTGGAGTCCGACCGCCCGCGCGTCGCGGGAGTTGTGGTGCGCGAGCTCGCCCTCAAGCCGTCGAGCTGGCGCGCCACCGGCGGGCTCGCGGAGTGGCTGGCCGGTGCCAACGTGCCGATCGTCACAGACGTGGACACGCGTCAGCTGACCCGCCACATCCGCTCGCGGGGCGCCATGCGGGGCGTCGCGGCCCTTGGCGTAGAGCCCACCGCGGCGGTGCGCGCCGCGCTCGCTGCCAGCCCCTCGATGAACGGGCTTGATCTCGCCACGGCCGCGACGATCGGACAGGAATACGTCCAAGGGTCCGCGGACGCACACTATCACGTCGTGGCCTACGACTACGGCATGAAGCGCAACATTCTCCGGTTGTTCGCACAGAACGACTGTCGCGTGACCGTGGTCCCCGCGGAAACGCCGGCCGAACGTGTGCGGGAGCTCGAGCCGGACGGAATCTTTCTCTCGAACGGCCCCGGCGACCCCGCAGCGGTCACGTACGCGGTGCGCGCGATCCGAGACCTCGCCGATGGCGCGATCCCGATCTTCGGGATCTGTCTCGGCCACCAGCTCCTGGGTCTGGCGCTTGGCGGAGAGACGGTCAAGCTTCCCTACGGCCACCGGGGGGGTAACCACCCTGTTCGCGATCTCGCGACGGGACAAGTACTTATCACCTCACAAAACCACGGCTTCGCGGTGCGCGGCGACCCAGGGGGCGTGCCCGGCGCCACAGCGCTCGAAGTCACTCATCTGAACCTCAACGACGGCACCGTGGAAGGAGTGCGCCACCGCGAGTACCCCATCTTCGCTGTGCAGTACCATCCCGAGGCATCACCCGGTCCGCATGACGCGCAAGGGCACTTTCGACAGTTCCTCCAAGCCCTTGACACTCAATAGGTAAGCCCGTATGTTGGCCCCCGGCTTTGCAACCCGTGGAGCGTTTCAGGGGGCACGGATGACGAAGGCCGATCTCGTCGAAAAAGTCACCGCACAAATCGCCCGCACCGCCGGTCCCCTCATTTCAAAGAAGGACTGCGCGCGCGTGGTCGATTCCTTCCTGGACGCGGTCAAAGCCGCGCTATCGGAGCAGCATAACATTGAGATACGCGGGTTTGGAACGTTCAAGATCCGCCAGCGTAAGACCCGGATGGCGCGCAACCCGCGCACCGGAGATCCGGTCGAGGTCGCCGCGCGTCCGGTTCCTGTCTTCAAGCCCAGCAAGGAGTTGCGCGCGATGGTGGCGGACGCGAGCGAACGCGTCAGCTCCTAACCGGCGCCTCGGCAGAACGAACTAACAACTTGCGGCTCCGGCGGTTCCGTCGGAGCCGCGTGCGTTCTCAGGAGATCCTCATGGGCGGTCGCCGGCTGGGCGTGGCGCTCGTCGCGACGTGGGCGCTCGCGTCGCGCGGTGCGACGGCGCAAGTCGTTCGCTACGAAGTCTCTGTCCTGTCCCCCGGGGCGCACCTGTTTCATGTGAAGGCTGAGTTCCCGAGCGACGGCAAGGACACGCTGTACCTCGCATTGCCCGCGTGGAGTCCCGGCAACTACGAGATTCAGAACTACGCGCGCTACGTGCGCCATTTCAGCGCGACCGGGGTGAGCGGCCAGCCGCTCTTCTGGGACCGGGCCGACAAGGAGACGTGGCGGGTCGCGACGGGGAAGCAGCGCGGCATCACGGTCGCATTCGATTATCTCGCCGATACCATCGACCTTTCGATCGCCCGGCTCCGCGCCGACTTCGGCCAATTCCTCGGCACGAACCTGTTCCTGTATCAGCCGGGGCGGCTCGACCGTCCGGCCGAGGTGCGGTTCGCGCTGCCGGCCGGATGGCAGGTGACGACGGCGCTCAAGGGATCGGGAAGCGGACCGTACACCGCCGCCGACTATCATGAGCTGGCGGACGCGGAGACGTTCGTCGGCCGTTACAGCGTCGACTCGCTCAAGGTGGACGGGAAATGGCTGCGGATTGCCGTGTGGCCGGCGGACGCCTACACGCCCGCCGTCGCACGCAACATGCGGAGCAGTCTCGAGAAGATCGCGCAGACCGAAAACCGGCTGATGGGTGGCCCACCGTACGACGCGTACACCGTGTTCTTCAACGTCATCCATGACCCGATCAGCTTCGGCGGAGGGCTCGAGCACAGTGCGGCACAATACGACATCATGCCGGCGAGCGCTTTCGTGGACCTGGCGGGCAACCTGGGTGATTTCATGGTCCCGCTCATGTCGCACGAGTACTTCCACCTGTGGAACGTGAAGCGCATCCGTCCCAGCGGCATGTGGCCGTACGACTACCACGCGGAGCAGTACACGCCGCTCCTGTGGTGGTCAGAAGGAGTGACCGACTACTACGCCGACCTGACGAACCTGCGCTCGGGGCTGTGGAGCGTCGACCAGTTCCTACACAATACGGCGACGGACATGGACCAGGTGGAAGCCGCCCCGGAGCCGTGGAGCGAGGAGGACGGCAGCGTCGCCACGTGGATCAACGAGGTCTTCGTCAACAGCTCGCAGCTCTACTATCCGAAAGGCGCTGTCACAGGCATGCTCCTGGATATCGCGCTGCGGGACGCGTCCAACAACACGCGCAGCCTGGACGACGTGATCCGCGCGCTGTACACGCGCTACTACCAGCAGGGGAAGGGCTTCACCACCGAGAACCTGCTGGCCCTGTTGCGCGAATTCGGGATGCCCGACCTGGACGGCTTCTACCAGCGCTATATCAACGGACGCGAGCCGTTCCCGTACGAGGCCGCGTTCGCGAAGGCGGGCATCGCCGTCAACCGCCAGATCACGAGCGTCCCGTTCCTCGGCGTGCACGCGCCACTCTCGGATCAGGGTCGCTGGGTGGCCCAGGTGGTGGAGCCTGGGAGCGCCGCCGAGGCCGCGGGTCTCGCGCCCGGGGACGTGCTGCTGAAGATCGGCGACATCGCCGTGCGCAACGACGAGGACTGGAGCGTGACGTTCCGCCGCCGCTACCAGGGGCAGGCCGGCGCGCCGCTGGCGCTGACCGTCGAGCGCGACGGCCGCACCATCACGCTCAACACCAAGGTCCAGGAGCGCAGCGGCACCACGTTCGGGCTGTCACGCAATGCCACGCCCACGGCGAAGCAGGCCAAGATCTGGCAGGGACTCGCCGCCGGTACCACCGGCGGCTGAACCGGGCTATTATCTGCGTACGATGCGGGACGGGACGCCGGGAACGGTGCGCGTCCGCTTCTTCGCGCGTTACGCGGAGCTCGTGGGCAGGGAGGAGACGGCCCTTACCGTCTCGCTGCCTGCGACCGTGGAAGAGGTGGTGCGCCGCCTGCGCGTCGAGCTCCCCGGCGCGCACGACCTCCCCGAGCGCCCGCTCGCGGCCGTCAACTCGAAGCACGTGAAGCTGGACAGCTACGTGAAGGATGGCGACGAAGTGGCGCTGCTGCCCCCGCTGGCAGGGGGGTCTGGCCCCGTTGCCCGACGCTACGACGCTACGTTGTACGAAACGGCGTGACCTACCTGACGCGTGACCCGATCGCGATCGAGCGGCTGCTGACCGACGCCGCATGTCCGGGCTTGGGCGGCACCTGCGTGTTCCTCGGCACGGTGCGCAATGGCGCCGACGAACACGGGGTGACGGGCATCGAGTACTCGGGTTACGAGGAGATGGTCGAGGCGGAGTTCGCGCGCATCATCGCCGAGGTGCGCGAGCGCTGGCCGGCCGCCCGTGCCGCCGTGCGTCACCGGCTGGGGCTCGTGCCGGTCGGCGCGGCGAGCATCGGCATCGCGGTCGCCGCCCCGCACCGCGCCGAGGCGTTCGCCGCCTGTCGCTACATCATTGAAGCCGTGAAGCAGCGGGTGCCCGTCTGGAAGAAGGAGCTACGGGACGACGGCACCGCCATCTGGGTGGATCCCTCTGGGCACCCGGTTCCCGCCGGACCGCAGTGACGCCTCCATCACCTGCCGACGCCTGGGGCCGGCCGCTCCGGAGTCTCCGCATCTCGGTGACCGATCGCTGCAACATGCGGTGCCGCTACTGCATGCCGGAGGAGGACTACGTCTGGCTGCCGCGCGAGGCGATCCTCACGTTCGAGGAGCTCGCGCGGCTGAGCGGCGTGTTCGCAGGACTGGGCGTCGGGAAAGTGCGCCTCACAGGCGGCGAGCCGCTGCTGCGGCAGGACCTGGCCACCCTGGTTGCCCTGCTGCGCCGCGACGCGCGCATCGCTGACCTTTCCCTTACCACCAACGGCATCCTCCTCGATCGCCACGCCGACGCACTGCGCGCCGCTGGCCTCGGCCGCGTCACGGTCAGCCTCGACACCCGGCGTCCCGAGCGTCTGGTCGCCTTCTCCCGCAGCAGGCGCCACGGGGACATCCTGGCGGGGATCGCGGCGGCGCGACGCGCTGGGTTCCAGGCCGTGAAAGTCAACACCGTGGTGGTACGCGGCTTCAACGACGACGAGCTGGTGGACCTGCTCGAGCTGGGCCGCACCGCGGGCGTGGAGATCCGGTTCATCGAGTACATGGACGTGGGGGGAGCGACCCGCTGGTCGCGCGATCAGGTCGTGACACGGCGCGAGATCCTCGATACGCTGTCCCGCCGGTACGGCACGATCGAGGCGCTCGAGCGGCACGCCTCCCCAGCAGAGCGATTCCGGCTCAGCGACGGGACGGGCTTCGGCATCATCGCCTCCGTGACCGCGCCGTTCTGCGGGACGTGCGACCGCAGCCGGCTCACGGCCGACGGCACCTGGTTCCTGTGTCTCTATGCCGAGCGCGGCATCGACCTGCGCGAACCGCTGCGTGGTGGGGCGACGGACGCCGAGCTCGCGGCGACCATCACCCGGGCGTGGGGCGAGCGCACAGACCGGGGCGCCGAGGAGCGGCTGGCGCTGCCCGAGCGAGGCGCGCTGTACCAGATCGAGGGGTTGCGAGCCGACCCGCACCGGGAGATGCACACTCGAGGGGGGTGATGCTGAACAAGATCACCGTCGTCGGCGCGGGCAACGTCGGTGCCACGGTGGCCCAGCGGCTCGCCGAGCAGGAGCTGGCTCGCACGGTCGTAATGGTCGACGTGGTCGAAGGCCTGCCCCAGGGAAAGGCCCTCGACCAGTGGCAGTCGGGACCGATCGAGGGGTTCGACACCCGCGTGGTAGGCGCGAACGACTACGGCGTCGCCGCGGGCAGCGAGCTGGTGGTCGTGACGGCCGGCATCGCGCGCAAGCCCGGGATGAGTCGCGACGACCTCGCGCGCACCAACGCCGGAATCGTCAAGCAGGTGGCACAGCAGCTCAAGCAGCACTGTTCCCAGGCGATCGTGGTCGTGGTGTCGAACCCGCTCGACGTGATGTGCTGGGTGACGAAGCAGGTGACGGGGTTCCCGCGCGAGCGCGTGATCGGGATGGCCGGCGTGCTGGACACGGCGCGGTTCCGCGCCTTCCTCGCCGACGCGGTGCGAGTCTCCGTGGAAGACATCGACGCCATGGTGTTGGGGGGCCACGGCGACACGATGGTGCCGCTCATCTCCCACACGACTGTGTCCGGTATCCCCGTCGCGCAGCTGCTCGACCGCGCAACCCTCGACCAAATCGTGCAGCGTACGCGGGACGGCGGCGCCGAGATCGTGGGTCTTTTGAAGACCGGGTCGGCGTTCTACGCGCCGTCCGCCGCCGTCGTGCAGATGGTGGAGGCGATCGTGCGCGACAAGCACCGGCTGCTTCCCTGCGCCGCGTGGGTCGAGGGAGAGTACGGCCTCTCGGGAATGTACGTGGGCGTGCCCTGCAAGCTCGCGCGCGGGGGGCTCGAGCAGATCGTCGAGATCGAGCTCGCGGCGGATGAGCGCGCGGCGCTCAGAAAATCTGCCGAGCAGGTAAACGAGTCGATGGCGGCAGTGAAGATCTAGACGTCAGCCCTCAGCGGGGTCGGGGCCCTCCTCTGATGGCTGATGTCTGAAGACCGACGTGAGATAGTCTCTATTCAGCCGCGCGATGAAGTCGATACTGATTTCCTTCGGACACGCGGCCATGCACTCTCCGTGATTGCTGCAGGCGCCGAACCCCTCGGCCTCCATCACCTCGACCATCCGGAGGACGCGCTGCGCCCGCTCGGGCTGACCCTGCGGCAGCAGCCCGAGGTGGGACACTTTCGCCGCGACGAACAGCATCGCCGAGGCGTTGGGGCAGGCCGCGACGCAGGCGCCGCAACCGATGCACGCCGCGGCGTCCATCGCGCGGTCGGCGTCGCCCTTCGGCACGGGAATGGCGTTCGCCTCGGGCGCGCTGCCCGCCCGCGCGGTGATGAACCCTCCAGCCTGGATGATGCGGTCGAAGGCGCTGCGGTCAACGACGAGGTCCTTCACGACGGGGAACGCCCGCGCCCGCCATGGCTCGACCCAGATCTCCGCGCCCTCCGGGAAATGCCGCATGTGGAGCTGGCAGGCCGTCGTGGCCGCGCGGGGCCCGTGCGGCCGGCCGTTGATCACCATACCGCACGCGCCGCAGATGCCCTCGCGGCAGTCGTGATCGAAGGCGACCGGCTCTTCGCGCCGTCCGATCAACTGCTGGTTCAGGAGATCGAGCACCTCGAGAAAGGACATGTCGGGGCTCACGTCCCCGAGCTCATAGCGGACGAACCGGCCCGCGGTGGCCGCGCCCGCCTGGCGCCACACGTGCAGGGTCAGATCCACTACTTGTAGCTCCGCTGCGAGGGGTGGACGACCTCGAACGTGAGCGGCTCCTTGTGCAGCACGGGCGGGTTGCCGACCCCGGTGAACTCCCACGCCGCCACGTAGCCGAAGCGCTCGTCGTCCCGTTTCGCTTCACCCTCCGGGGTCTGATACTCCTCGCGGAAGTGGCAGCCGCACGACTCCTCCCGGTGCAGCGCGTCGTGACACATCAACTCGGCGAACTCGAAGAAATCGGCCACGCGTCCCGCGTGCTCAAGCGCCTGGTTGAAATCGGCCCCGACACCGCCGACGTATACGTCCTCCCAGAACTCCTGACGCAGCGCGCGCACGCGCTCCACTGCCTGGCGCAACCCGGCGGCGTTGCGCGACATGCCGCAGTGGTCCCACATCAGGCGGCCGAGCTCGCGGTGGAACTGGTCGGCGCTGCGCCGGCCCTGCGCCGCCAGGAGCTTCTGGACGCGCTCGTCGACCTCGCGCTCGACCTGGCGGAACGCGGCATGGCTCGCATCGGCGGGCGCGAGCTTCGCCTGCGCGAGATAGTCGCCGATCGTATAGGGGAGGATGAAGTAGCCGTCGGCGAGACCCTGCATCAACGCGCTGGCACCTAGGCGGTTGGCGCCGTGCTCGGAGAAGTTCGCCTCGCCGATCACGAACAGCCCGGGGATCGCACTCATGAGATTGTAGTCCACCCACAAGCCGCCCATCGTGTAGTGGGGCGCCGGGTAGATGCGCATCGGGACCTGATACGGGTCCTCGCCCGTGATCCGCTCGTACATCTCGAACAGGTTGCCGTAGCGCTCCGCGATCACGTGGCGGCCATGACGCGCGATCGCGTCGCGAAAGTCGAGGTACACACCGTGACCCCCCGGACCGACGCCGCGCCCCTCGTCGCAGACTTCCTTGGCCCGCCGCGAGGCGACGTCGCGGGGCACCAGGTTGCCGTAGCTCGGGTACAGCCGCTCGAGGTAGTAGTCCCGCTCTGCGTCGGGGACCTCGTTCGGCGCCCGGCCGTCGCCCCGACTCCGCGGCACCCAGATGCGCCCGTCGTTACGCAGCGACTCGCTCATCAGGGTGAGCTTGGCCTGGTGGTGACCCGTGGGCGGGATGCAGGTCGGATGGATCTGCGTGAAGCAGGGGTTCGCGAACGCGGCGCCACGCTTGTGGGCCCGCCAGATGGCGGTGACGTTGCAGCCCTTCGCATTGGTGGAGAGATAGTAAATGTTGCTGTAGCCACCCGTCGCCAGAACGACGGCGTCGGCCACGTGGGAACTGAGCCTCCCGCTCACGAGGTCGCGCACCACGATCCCGCGGGCCGCTCCGTCGAGCACGACCAGGTCGAGCATCTCGTGGCGCGAGTACATCCGCACCTTGCCGCGGCCGATCTGCCGCGACAGGGCCTGATAGGCTCCGAGCAGCAGCTGTTGCCCCGTCTGGCCGCGCGCGTAGAAAGTCCGCGAAACCTGCACGCCGCCGAAGGAGCGATTCGCGAGCAGGCCGCCGTACTCGCGCGCGAAGGGGACCCCCTGGGCCACACATTGATCGATGATGTTGACGCTCAGCTCCGCCAGGCGATACACGTTCGCCTCGCGCGCGCGGAAGTCTCCCCCCTTCAGCGTGTCGTAAAACAACCGGAAGATCGAGTCGCCGTCATTCTGATAGTTCTTGGCCGCGTTGATCCCCCCCTGCGCGGCGATCGAGTGCGCGCGCCGGGGCGAGTCCTGAAAACAGAAGCACGAAACCCCGTAGCCCAGCTCCGCGAGCGATGCCGCCGCCGAAGCGCCCGCCAGCCCCGAGCCGACCACCAGGATGTGGTGCTTGGGCTTGTTGGCCGGGGCCACGAGCCGGATCTCGGACCGGTGTCGCGTCCACTTGGTCTCGAGCGACCCGGCGGGCACTCTTGCGTTGAGCGCCGACGTCACCGCAGCACCCCCGCGAGCACGGCGACCGGGATCGTGATGTAGCCCCCCGCGATCACCCCGGCGACGGCGGCGGCGAAACCGCGGCGCCACCGGTCGGTGGGGGGGCGGTGCCAGCCCAGCGTCTGCAACGCGCTCCAGGCACCGTGGTAGACGTGGAGTCCCAGCACCAGCATCGCTGCGATGTACACGGCGGAGACCGGCCAGCGGGCGAAGCTCGCCAGCACATTGTGGTACACGTTCCCCGGCTCGAAGCTGGGGTTGAGCCGGCCGAACGTGAAGTCGAGCAGGTGGTACACGACGTAGAGGAAGATGAGCACGCCGCCCCAGCGCATCGTGCGCGCTGCGTAGGTGGTCTCGCTGGTCTCGAGGTAACGGTACCCCACCGGCCGGGCCTGGCGGCTCGCGAGCGTGACGCCGAGTGCCGCCCACACGTGCGCCACCAGAGAAACGAGCAGCGCAATCCGCGCGATCCACAGCAGCTGGCCGCGCCCGAAGAACGGTGCCCCGACGGTGCGCAGGCCCTCGGCGTACGCGTTGAACTTCTCCGCCCCTTCGAACACTTTGAGATTCCCGAGCAGGTGCCCCACGACGAACAGGAACAGGATCAGGCCGGACACGGCCATGATGACCTTTTTGCCTACAACCGAGCGCGATAGGCTCAGCAGCCGGCGCATCAGGGCTCCGGGGGGCGAGGGCAGGGACGGGGTGATGATACCTGCACGACGGGCGGGCAAGCAAGGCGCGCGCACACTTCACGACGGGAGGAAGCGATGGCCATCCAATCGGCGCTGGTCGTCTCGACGACGTACGACGTGCAAGGCCGCCGGATCCGCGAGTACAAAGGGGTCGTCCGCGGCATCACCGTGCGCGCGCCCACCATCGCGCAGGGGATCCTCGGCGGCCTAAAGAGCATCGTGGGGGGCCGCATCGGCGCATACACCGAGATGTGCGAGCAGGCGCGCCAGGCGGCGTACGATCTGATGCTCGAGCACGCCCGCGAGCTCGGCGCCAACGCAGTGGTCGGCGTGGCCTTCGACGCTTCCGAGGTCGCCGCCCGCGCCTCGGCGACTGAAGTCCTCTGCTACGGCACGGCCGTCGTGCTGGAGTAGCGGCCTAGACGCGCGACCCGACAAGCGCTACCGTGCCGCGGGGGTACGATGAACGAAGCCCGCACGCGCGACGCAACCCTTTCCACGCCGCCCAAGGCGATCCCCCGCGACGACGCGGCGGTGGCTGAGCGGCCCTCCACCGGACGACCGACCGTTGTCATTGTCGGCGCCGGGTTCGGCGGGCTGCGCGCCGCCCGCGCACTCAAACGAGCGCCGGTGGACGTGGTACTGCTCGACCGCCACAACTATCACCTGTTCCAACCGCTGCTCTACCAGGTGGCCACGGCGGGCCTCGAACCCGAGCACATCGCACGGCCGGTGCGGGCGATTCTCCGGGGCCAGCCGCGGTTCGAGTTTCGCATGGCCGAAATGACGGGACTCGACCTCGCGGGCAAACGCGTGCTCACGGGCGACGGCCCGATCCCCTACGACTACCTCATCCTCGCGCTGGGTGGCGAGACCAACTACTTCGGGCTCGAGAGCATCCGGCGGCACGGGTTCGGGCTCAAGGACACAGCCGAGGCCGTAGCGATCCGGAACCACGTGTTGAGCTGTTTCGAGCGTGGCGTGCTCGAGCCCGACGCCGAGCGGCGCCGGGCGCTGCTCACGTTCGCGATCGTGGGCGGCGGACCCACCGGCGTCGAGATGGCGGGAGCCCTATCCGAGCTGATCCGGTTGGTGCTGGTGAAGGATTACCCGCGCCTCAACATCAAGGACGTGCGCGTCCTGCTGCTCGAAGCGACCGATCGGCTGCTCGGCACGATGCCAGCGCGGCTGCGCGCCGCGGCGGCGGAAACGTTGTGGCGCAAGCACGTCGAGGTACGGTTCGGGGCAGCGGTCCAGGACTACGACGGCAGCCGTCTCTCGCTCAAGAGCGGGGAAGTGATCCCCGCGCGGACCCTCGTCTGGGCTGCGGGAGCCCAGGCGGCGTCACTCACGACACGCCTCGGGCTGCCGACGGCGCGTCAGGGACGAGTCGTGGTCGAACCCACGCTCGCTGTGGCCGGTCGACCCGAGGTCTTCGTCATCGGAGACGCCGCCTACCTCGAGGCGGACGGGCAGCCCTTGCCGATGATGGCGCCCGTGGCGATCCAGATGGCGGAGACGGCTGCCGCGAACATCGCCCGCCAGCTGCGTGGCGCGGCGCCGATCGCGTTCCACTATCGTGACCCGGGGTCCCTCGCCACCATCGGCCGCAACGCCGCGGTGGCGTACGTCCACGGCGTGGCGTTCAAGGGTTTCCTCGCGTGGGTCGTGTGGCTAACGGTGCACATCATCCAGCTGATCGGCTTCCGCAACAAGCTGTTCGTGCTGCTCAACTGGGCGTGGGATTACTTCTTCTACGAGCGCGCCTCGCGGCTGATCACCGAGGGATAGGGCGGGGGCTCCGCTTCCCGGTACGCTTCGGCGCCGACCGCACGCGGCGGACTACGCCATTCCAGCCGCAGGAGAGACACCAGCGCCGCTGCAGCGCCGGGAGCAACCGATCGAAGAACCAGTTCTTGATCGGCACCATGTCGATCTTGCAATGGGGGCACAGCGGACCGGCAGGCAGGAGGAGGTACACGGCCGCAGTCACGATCGCGAACCGCATCAGCACAGTGATGAGCAGCACGACGACGATCAGCATGCCCCCTCCATCCTATCGCTGTCCCGCGTTCCTGGCCAGCTATAGGGCTGTCCGCTCCGCGACCAATTGGGCGACTCGCTCCTCCAGAGCCGCCAGCTCCACCGGCTTCACGAGCACGCGCTCCCGTGGGACGGGCGTGTTGCCGGGCTCGGCCAGCTGGGAGACGTCCCCCGAGAGGAACAGGACCCGGGCGGCGAGCTCGGGGTGGGTCGCCTCGAGCTTGGCGAACAGCTCGATGCCGCTCATCCGAGGCATGCGGAGGTCGACCAGGATCACGTCGGCGCTTCGAGCCGAGAGCCATTCCAGGGCCTCGGCCCCGTCCCCCGCCTCGTAGACCTGAGCACCGCGCCGGATCAGAAATCGCGCCATCGGCCGGCGGACAGGGGCCTCGTCGTCCACGATCAGGACGCACACGCCCGCCAGGCGGGCCGCTGGGGCACCGTCACTTGGGGGAGCGGCAGCCCGCTCCGGCGCCGGTTGCTCCCGCGCGGTGGTCGGCAGAGTCATCACGAAGCGTGCGCCCGTCCCTCGCCCCCCGTCGGCGTCCCGCGCGAGGACGACATCGCCCCCGGATTCTCGGGCAATCTGGCGCGAGACGTACAGCCCGAGGCCCGTCCCCTGGCGCCCTTTCGTCGTGGCAAAAGGCCGGAACAGCCGGTCCGCGATCTCGGCTGGGACGCCGAGGCCGTTGTCGCTGACCGCGACGGACACGGTTCGACAGCAGGTTGACGACCACCTGCTCGAGGCGGATGGCGTCACCCTGCACCGGCGGCAGGTTCGGGTCGAGGCGGCCGCCCACGGTAATCTCGTCCACGCCGAACCGGTACGACACGAGGTCGAGGGCGCCACGCACCACGTCGTTCAGGTTGATGCTGGTCATCTGCCGCTCAGTGGCACGGACGAAGCGCAGCAGTCCGCGCAGCAGTTTCGTCGCCCGCTGCGCCTGGCGCAGCACCTGCTGCATCTCGTCCCGCTGCTCCGGCGTGATCGCGGGGTCCGCGAGGCGGTTCTCGGCGTGTGCCGCGATCGCCATCAGCGGGTTGTTCACTTCGTGCGCCACGCCCGCGAGCAGCTCGCCCGCCGCTGCGAACCGGCCCTGTTCCTCCGCCCGGTTGCGGAGCACGCGCGTCATCTCGTTGAAGTGAGCCGCGAGCCGGCCCGCCTCGTCCATCCGCAGCACGGGCACGGGGGTGTTGAGGTCGCCTTCGGAGACGCGCGTCAACCCGGTCTCGAGCGCGCTGAGCGGCTGCAGGATGCGCCGCCGGATAGTGATGAGACCCAGCCAGGTCAGAAACAGACCGAACACGAGCCAGAGCGCGGAGTCGCGACGCACTTCGGCGGTGGCCGCTACCACGGCAGCCACGCGCTCCAGGAGATCGTCCCCCGCGAGACGGCTCACGACCAGCAGCTGCTCGCGCGCCCGGGTGTTGAGGGAATCCACGAGCGCGACGCCGCGCGCCGCGTCGGGCCAGCGGCGTCGCTCTATGAGCTGGGCCGCAGCAACTACGTCGCGCGCCAGCTCCGACAGCGAACCGTGGACGCGCGCCGCTTCTGTCCCGAGCGCCGCCGACACGGCCGGGGGCTCGGCCGCGGGCGACGGGGCGGCAGCGCGCGCGGCGAGGGTACGAATCGAGTCGCCAGGAAGCGACGCCCGGGTGGCCACGGCTCGCCGCGCGAGCCCCACCGCATTTTCCGCAGCCTCGACGCGCTGCCGCAGGTCCACGACCAGACGCACGACACCCTGTGTGCCCTGGGCCAGCACGGCGGCAGCCGCGCCCACGCGGACGAACAGATAGACGGGCAAGGCACCGGCATAGAGCGCCGCCGCCAGGAACAGCAGCAGCAGCAGATTACGCAGACTGAGCCCACGCTGCAGGGTCATGCGGACCGTGCCTCGCCCAATTTCGCGTTTCGACGCGCGACGCGCAAACAGTCGCGGGGTGGCGCGGCCCCTCGCCGAGGCGGATCTTGAACTCCTCATTTGCCCGTCATCTCGCCATGCCCCCGCGCCGCTACGCCCCGCTGCTCTCCTGTTTCGTGACCGCCGCTGCGCCCGCCTGGCTATCCGCCCAAACGGGCGTCGCCCCATCCGTGGGCGCCACCGAGGCAAGCTTCGAAGCGCGTCTCCTCACTATCCCTGACACGGCGAGTGCCCGGTTGATGACCCGCACTCTGAGCGCCAGTCCCCACATGGCCGGTACCCCGGCCCAGGCCGCGACGCGGGATTACGTGATCGCGCAGCTGCGATCGTGGGGTCTCGAGACGTGGACCAAGGAGTACCTGGTCTACCTGCCACAGCCGGAGGTCGTGAGCGCTTGGCTCACCACCGGCCCGGGGTCGACCGCGGTGCGGCTGAACCTCGACGAGCCGGCGGTGCGGGGCGATCGCACCAGCGCCGGGCCGCAAGTGCCGCCCTTCAATGCGTACGGCCACGACGGCGACGTGACGGCGCCCGTCGTGTACGTCAATACAGGGCTCGGCACGGACTACCGGACCCTCGACTCCCTGGGCGTCAGCGTGCGCGGCAGCATTGTCGTGGCGCGCTACGGCCGATCCTTCCGGGGGATCAAGGCGCGGGAGGCGGAGAATCACGGCGCCGTGGGGTTGATCCTGTACTCGGACCCGTTGGACGACGGCTACGTGCGCGGGGAGGTTTACCCCCGCGGACCGATGCGGCCGCCGGGTGGCATCCAGCGCGGCACCGTGATGAACCCGAGCGGTGATCCGACCACGCCCGGCGCCCCGTCCACCGCGGGCGCCGTCCGCCTGCCCGAGGATTCCCTCCCCGTGCCGCGGATCCCGGTGATCCCGATGGGATACGGGAACGCGCGCCGCTTCCTTGCCAAGCTGGCCGGTCCGGCGGCTCCCGAGGGGTGGCAGGGAGGGCTGCCGTTTCAGTACCGAGTCGGTCCGGGCCCCGCGCGGCTGCGGCTGAAGGTGAGGAGCGAGCGGGGTGCGCGGGCGCTGCATCCCATCTGGAATACGTTCGGCATCATCCGGGGGACCACCTACCCTGACGAATGGGTCGTCGTGGGGGCACATCGCGACGCTTGGTCCCCAGGCGCCGGCGACAACGTGAGCGGAACCGTCACCGTGCTGGAGACGGCCCGGGCCTTCGCGGCGCTGGCGCGAGCGGCGCTGCGGCCGGCGCGGACGGTTGTCTTCGTCACGTGGGACGCCGAGGAATGGGGCTTGATGGGGTCGACCGAGTGGGTGGAGGAGCTGGAGGACTCCGTCAACGCCCACGTGGTCGCCTACATCAACGAGGACGACGTCGCAAGCGGGACACGGTTCGCGGCCGCGGCGTCGCCCTCGCTCAAGCCGCTCATCCGCGATCTCACGCACTACGTTCCCGAGCCCGGGGGACACGGCACAGTGTATGACGCGTGGCTCCGGGAGGGGCTGAGCGACACCAGCGCGCTGCGGCTCGACAACCTGGGTGGCGGGTCGGATTTCGCGGCGTTCACCCATCATCTCGGCATCCCCTCCGCCTCAGTCTCCTTCGGCAGTCTCAACGGAGTGTACCACTCGATGTACGACTCGTATGCGTGGATGACGCGCTTCGGCGATCGCGGCTACCGCGCGCACCGCGCGGTGGCGCAGCTCGTCAGCCTGGCCGTGGCACGGCTGGCGAACGCGCCGATTCTGCCGCTCGACTGCGCGGCGCTGGGCGGCGAGCTCGCGGGGTACGTGACCGACCTCGACAGCAACCTCGCGGCGCGGCACTGGAGCGTTCCCACGGCGGCGCTCCTAACCGCGCTCACGAGGTTGGCGGCCGCGGGGCAGGCGTTCGCCGCGGCGCGGGACAGCGCGCTCGCCGACGACCTCCCGGCGGTGCGGGCCGCCCAGGTCAACCGGTGGCTGATGCAGGTGGAGCGCCGCCTCACCCGCCCGCAGGGCCTCGTCAGCCGCCCCTGGAACCGGAGCCTTGAGTTCGCGTCGGACGTGGACAACGGGTACTCGACGATGGCCTTCCCTTCGGTCAACGAGGCGATTCGCTTCGCGGACCCCTCCACCGCGGAGCGCGAGCTGGCCGATCTCGTCAACCACGTGGACCAGGCGCGTGAGGCGGTCGAGCAGGCGACTGCCGCGCTCCGCTAGCGCCCGGCCCCGGGCCCGCACAGATTTGCGGACGACGGAGGTCCGAACTGATGCCGGACGCGGGTGACCGGATGAAGATCGTCGTGTATTACGCCGTGTGGACGGTGCTCTGCGCCGCGGCGGCGGGGCTTGCGATCACGCTGATCCACACCTGGTTCTTCAGCTACATCCCGAACCGTGCCGGCCTGATGCACACGCTGTTCAGCGATGCGGTCACAGCGTTGGCGCTTGCGGCCGGGCAGGGCGCGGTCGCCCTCGTGACGGGAAGCGTGCTGGCGCGGCTCGGGCGGCCGCTGCAGCGCACCCTGCTGCTGGGGTTGCTCGTCGGGCTGTTCGACTTCGTGCTCTATTTCGTGCAGATGGCTGCGCCCGCCACCGAGCTCGGATGGCGCCTGGACGTCGCCGTCCTCGTCCTCGCTACGACAGTCATCACCCTCTCCGGCGGGGCGTGGCGCGGCGTGACGACCCCTCCACCCTGAAGCAGGCCACAGCCGGCGCATTCGACACCGCGGTGGCGCAGCGCCTCGCCCAGCTCGAGGACGCGCACGTGCCTCGCCGCATTTGGGACAGGGATCCCACGGTGTGGAAGGACGACCCCGGGACGCCGGAGATCGCGGATCGCCTCGGGTGGCTGACCGTTGTCGGGGCGATGCTCGACGAGACGGCGACCCTAACAGCGTTTGCCGCCGAGATCCGGGCGAGCTGCGATCGCGTCGTGCTGTGCGGCATGGGCGGCTCGAGCCTCGCTCCCGAAGTGCTGCGGCGTACCTTCGGCAGCGCGCGCGGCCACCCGTCGCTCGTCGTGCTCGACAGCACCGACCCACGGGCCGTCGCCGCGGCAGCGGCCGGCGATCTCACGCGCACCCTGTTTCTCGTTTCGAGCAAGTCGGGGACCACGCTCGAGACGGACTGCTTCTTCCGCTACTTCTGGGAGCGCGCAAGAGGGCGCGGGGACCAGTTCGTTGCGATCACGGATCCCGATACGCCGCTTGCCCGGCTGGCCCGGGAGTCCGGGTTCCGCCAGGCGTTCCTCAACCCGCCCGATATCGGGGGCCGGTACTCGGCGCTCTCGTACTTCGGGCTCGTCCCCGCCGCACTCCTCGGCATCGACGTCCGCCGGCTGCTGCAGCGGGCGCAGCGGGTGGCCGAGGCGTGCGCCCGCGAGGTGCCCGCGGTCGACAACCCCGCCGCCCGGCTCGGCGCCATCCTCGGAGCCGCGGCGATGGACGGGCGGGACAAGCTCACGTTCGTCCTGTCGCCCGGGATCGCAAGCCTCGGTCTGTGGGCGGAGCAGCTCATCGCCGAGAGCACCGGCAAAGAAGGGAAGGGTATTCTGCCCGTCGTGGGCGAGCCCCTCGGAGCGCCCGACGTACACGGGCGCGACCGGGTCTTCGTCGCCCTCACGCTCGCGGGAGAGGAAGACCGCACTGTGGCAACACGCCTCGCTGCGCTCGAAGGGGCGGGGCATCCGCTGGTGCGCCTCACGCTCGCAGACCCCTACGATGTGGGCCAGGAGTTCTTCCGCTGGGAGTTCGCGACAGCGGTGGCGGGCGCGATCCTCCGAATCAACCCGTTCGACCAGCCGAATGTCGCCGAGACCAAGGCCAACACGACCGCGGCGCTCGCGAGCCGTGTGGCGCCGGCGCCCCCCGTTCCCTCGAGCGCGGCGGAGCTGCGAGCATTTCTCGCCGCGATCCGGCCGGGGGACTACCTCGCGCTGATGGCCTACCTCCCGCCGACCGCGGAATACGATCGCCGCCTGGAGGCGATCCGGTTGCGGCTGCGCGACCGGCTCAAGGTGGCGACCACGCTCGGCTACGGCCCACGGTTGCTTCACTCGACGGGTCAGCTGCACAAGGGCGGCCCCCCGGGAGGCCACTTCCTCCAGATCACGGAGGCCGCGCGGGAGGACGTGGCAATCCCGGGAAGGCCGTTCACATTCGGGGCGTTGGAGGCCGCTCAGGCGGCAGCGGATCTCCGAGCGCTGCGTGCGCGGGGGCGGCCGGCCTTGCGAGTCGAGGGATTGGAGCTGCTGGAGCGCTGAGGGGCGGGGACTACAGCTTGGGCAGGGTGATGCCCGTCTGGGCCTGGTACTTGCCGCGCTTGTCGGCGTAGCTCTGCTCGCACTCGTCGCCTTCGTCCGCCGTGAAGAACAGTACCTGGGCGATCCCCTCGTTGGCGTAGATCTTGGCCGGGAGGGGTGTCGTGTTCGAGATCTCGAGGGTCACGAAGCCCTCCCACTCCGGCTCGAACGGCGTCACGTTGGTGATGATCCCACAGCGGGCGTAGGTGCTCTTCCCCACGCACACGGTCAGGACGTTCCGCGGGATGCGGAAGTACTCGATCGAGCGGGCGAGCGCAAACGAGTTGGGCGGCACGATGCAGACGTCCCCGGCGAACTCGACGAACGAGCGAGGGTCGAAGTGCTTGGGGTCGACGACCGCCGAGAGCGCGTTCGTGAAGATCCGGAACTCGGGTGCGACGCGCATGTCGTACCCGTACGACGACACCCCGAAGGAGATGACCCCCGCCGTGACCTGGCGGTCGGCGAACGGCTCGATCATCCGCCGCTCGCGCGCCATGCGGCGGATCCAGCGGTCGGACTTGATGGACATGGGCGCGCAATATATCGGCCCCATCGGCACTTACGCCACTCGGTTCGGTTGACAAGCCCATACCAAAGCGTGATTTTCCGTCGCATCGCATGCGCGAACCCTACGTATCCTTCCTCCTATACGCGGTTTTCGTGGTCGCGAACGCCGCGCTTCTGATCGGTGTCTCGCATTTCGCCGCGCCGCGGCGACCCACCCCCTCGAAGCTCGAGCCGTACGAGAGCGGCATGCCGCCGCTGGGGGACGCCCACGAACGGTTCTCGGTCAAGTTTTACCTGGTCGCGATGCTGTTCATCGTATTCGACATCGAGACCGTCTTCTTGATCCCGTGGGGCGCGATCTACTTCAGCGGAGACGGGGCGGGGGGGACGGGGCCCGGCATGGGGTTCTTGCTCGCCGAGATGCTGGTGTTCCTCGCGATCCTGTTCGTGGGGTACGTGTATGTGTGGAAGCGGGGCGCCTTCGATTGGGACTGATCACAGAATGAAACATATGGTGGAGACGAAGGAGATCGCGGGTCAGAGCCCCAACTGGCTGCTCGCGCGACTCGACGACCTCGTGAACTGGGCCAGGGCCAACTCGCTGTGGCCCATGCCGTTCGGGACGGCATGCTGTGCTATCGAGTTCATGGCGACAGCGGCGAGCCGGTTCGACTTCGCACGTTTCGGAATGGAGCGCCAGGCGTTCAGCCCGCGTCAGGCCGATGTGCTGATCTGCGCCGGCCGGCTGCCCTTCAAGCTCGCCCCCGTCATCCGCCGGGTCTACGACCAGATGCCGCAGCCGAAGTGGGTAATCTCGATGGGCGCATGCGCCTCGAGCGGCGGCATCTTCGACAATTACGCAATGGTGCAGGGAATCGACACGATCGTCCC
Source organism: Gemmatimonadota bacterium (assembly GCA_003221005.1). GTDB lineage: Bacteria > Gemmatimonadota > Gemmatimonadetes > Gemmatimonadales > GWC2-71-9 > AG25. Next base: position 36,834 of record QHTZ01000079.1, on the reverse strand, counting down.
GGTGGACGTGTACGTCCCCGGCTGCCCTCCCCGACCTGAAGGCCTCCTCTACGGCGTGCTGCTGCTCCACAAGAAGATCAAAGGCGAGTCGCTGAGCGATCGCGCGCTGCGGGAGGAGCATCCCCTCGACGACAAGGGCCTGCGGCTGCCCCCTGATCAGATCGACGAGATCTCGGAGCCGTTCGGCAACTCGGTTCACCAGTTCCGGTCGGCGTGAACCCCTCCGTCGACGCCCTGCGAGCGACCTTCAGCACCGCCATCGGCCGCGCCGCCGTGGCGCGCGACGGCGAGACCCTCGTCTGCGTCCGCGCCGAGCAGTTGCGGGAAGTGATGCAGTGGCTGCGCGACGCGCCGGGCGAGCGGTACGACTACCTGGTGGACGTGACAGCGGTCGAGTACCGCGACCGCGAGCGCCCGCTCGAGGTCATTTACTTCCTGCGATCGCTGGAGCGGCGCGTGGACCTGCGGGTGAAGGTCGAGCTCGATCCCCGCGGGGAGCTCGCGGTGGACTCGGTCGTGCCGCTGTGGCCCGGCGCCGAGTGGCTCGAGCGCGAAGTGTACGACATGTTCGGGATCACGTTCCGTGGACATCCCGACCTGCGGCGTATTCTGATGTGGGAGACGTACGCAGAAGGTTATCCGCTCCGGAAGGACTTTCCCTTGCGCGGGCGCTTCAGCCGCGCAGAACAGGTGCGACAGGCGCTGGCTGCCAACCCCGAAGCGCACTACTCCCTGGAAGAGCTCTCGATCGCCGAGGCATACGACGAGCTGCCGCGCGACATGAAGGAGCGCCTCGAGCGGGGCGAGCGTGGCAAGCTGCCGCACTCCGAATGAGCAAGCGCACCGTCGAGCTCGACCTCGCGACCCCCGGCATCGACGCGCAGGGCCGGCCCACTCGCGTTCCCGTCGGGCTGGCGGAGCCGGACCTCGCCGGCGAGCACATGCTCATCAATCTCGGGCCTCAGCATCCCGCCACCCACGGCGTGCTACGACTCGTCGTCGAGCTTGACGGGGAAACCGTGGTGCGGGTGATCCCGCACATCGGCTACCTCCACTCGGGGTTCGAAAAGCTCGGCGAATACCGTCACTACAACCAGATCATTCCGCTCACAGACCGCACGGATTACCTCGCGCCGATGGCGAACAACGTGGGCGTCGCGCTCGCGGCCGAAGTGCTCATGGGGATCGAGATCACGCCCCGTTGCAAGGTGCTGCGCTTGATCGCCTGTGAGATGAGCCGGATCATCTCCCACCTCGTCTGGCTCGGCACGACGTCGATCGACCTGGGCGCCTTCACGCCGTTCCTGTGGGCATTCCAGCAGCGCGAGCGGATCTATAACCTGCAGGAGATGTGGACCGGGGCGCGTCTCACGACCAGTCTCACCCGCGTCGGCGGCCTCATGGCCGACATCCCGGACGGCTTCGCCGCGGGGCTGCGCGAGTTCACGCAGACGTTTCCGAAGACACTGGACGAGATCGACCGCGTCCTGACGCGCAACGCCGTGTGGGCCGGCCGCACGCAGGGCGTAGGCGTGATCAGCGCCGCCGACGCCGTCAGTCATTCACTCTCCGGGCCGATGCTCCGCGCCAGCGGCGTGCCGTACGATCTCCGCAAGGACAAGCCGTACCTCGACTACGAGACATACGATTTCGACGTGCCCGTAGGCGAGCACGGGGACGTGTACGACCGATACCTCGTGCGGCTCGAGGAGTGCCGGCAGTCGAACCGCATCCTGGCGCAAGCGCTCGAGCGGCTCCCAGATGGCCCGATCAACGTCGCGGACCCGCGCGTCATCCTTCCCCCCAAGTCCCGTGCCATGAGCGACATGGAGGCGATGATCTATCACTTCAAACAGGTGATGGAGGGCGTGAAGGCGCCCGTCGGCGAAGCGTATGTCGGGATCGAGAACCCCAAGGGCGAGCTTGGCAACTACTTCGTCTCCGACGGCACCGCGAAGCCGGTGCGCTGGCGCATCCGCCCGCCCGCGTTCATTAACCTCTCGGTGCTGCCGAAGCTCGCCCAGGGACACCTGCTGAGCGACCTGATCGCGATCAACGCGTCGGTGGACATCGTCATGGGCGAGGTCGACCGGTGAGCGTGGTGGAGGAGTACCAGCCGGTCTTCACCGGAAAGACCCTCGATCGCCTGCGCGAGATCTTCACGCGCTATCCCACCAAGGCTGCCGCCATGCTGCCGGCGTTGTGGCTCGTTCAGGAAGCGCGCGGCTGGGTCTCCGACCGCAGCATGGTGGAAGTGGGGGAGCTGCTCGGCGTGACGCCGGCGCACGTGCGCGGCGTGGTCACGTTCTACACGATGTTTCACCAGCACCCGGTAGGCCGGAACTTCGTGCAGGTCTGCACGACGTCACCGTGCAACCTCTGCGGGGCTGAGGACGTCGTCCAGGCCTTCCTCGAGCATACCGGCGCCAGGGAACTCGGCGCCACCAGCCCGGATGGAGCGTGGACCGTCACCGAAGTGGAATGCCTCGGCGCCTGCGGCTTCGCCACGCCGGTGCTCGTGAACGCCGACTTCGTCGAGTCGGTCACGCCGGAGCGGGTGCCGGAGATTGTGAGGAAGTACAAGTAGCATGGGCTTCCCCCACAACCCTCACGCTCGCGAGACCGTGCTCCTATCGCAGTACTTTGGCGACCCTGAGGCGCGCAGTTACAAGGGGTGGGTGAAGCGCGGCGGCTACGAGGCGCTGCAGCAGGCGCTCGCGATGCCGCCGGCGGCGGTGACCGACGTCGTGAAGGAGTCGGGGCTGCGCGGCCGGGGCGGCGCAGGGTTCCCCACGGGCCTCAAGTGGACGTTCATGCCCAAGGAGAAGGACAAGAAGAAGCCGCACTACCTGTGTGTGAACGCCGACGAGTCGGAGCCCGGGACGTTCAAGGACCGCGAGATCATGCGCTGGACACCGCACGCGCTGCTCGAGGGCACGCTCATCACGATGCACGCGATCCAGGCGGACGTCGCCTACATCTATATCCGCGGGGAGTTCACCGAGCCGTTCGCCGTCATGGAACAGGCCCTCGCCGAGGCGACCGCCGCCAAGGCGCTGGGAACGTTCAAGATCTACCTGCACAAGGGCGCGGGAGCGTACATCTGCGGCGAAGAAACGGCGCTCATGAGCTCGATCGAGGGCAAGCGCGGTAACCCCCGCATCAAGCCGCCGTTCCCCGCCGCCTTCGGCGTCTTCGGTATGCCGACGACGATCAACAATGTGGAGACACTCGCCGTCGTGCCGCACATCATCACACATGGGGCGGCGTGGCACAAGGCGATGTCTCTCTCCAGCCCCAAGAGCACCGGGACAAAGCTGTTCTCGGTCTGCGGGCACATCCAGAAGCCGGGGAACTACGAAGTGACGATGGGCTTCCCGCTGAAGGACCTCGTGTACGAGCTCGCTGGCGGGATGCGGCCCGGCCGCACGCTCAAGGCGTGCATCCCGGGAGGCTCGTCCGTCCCGATCCTGAACCGCGAGGAGACGGAGCGCTGCCTGCTCGACTACGAAGGCTGCGTCGCGGAAGGGACGCTGCTCGGCTCGGGCGGCGTGATCGTGTTCGACGACTCCGCCGACATGGTCTACCAGATCATGCGGCTGGCGCGCTTCTATGCGCACGAGTCGTGCGCTCAGTGCACGCAGTGCCGTGAAGGGACGGCCTGGACCACGAAGATCCTGGAGCGGGTCCTCGCGGGGCAGGGGAAGATGCAGGACCTCGACCTGCTGCTCGATCTGGCGGAGAATATGACGGGCAAGACGATCTGCGTGCTGTCCGATTCGTGCGCCGCGCCGGTCGTGAGCGGGATCAAGAAGTTCCGGGGCGAGTTCGAGGATTACATCGCGGGGCGGCGCAGGGCGATGGTGGCGTGATGCCCGATCCCAACGGTCTCGTCAATCTGACCATCGACGGCGCGCCCGTGAGCGTCCCCAAGGGCACGCTCGTCATCGAGGCTGCGAAGCAAGCGGGGATCCTCGTGCCGCACTACTGTTACCATCCCGGCCTCCCCGTGGCCGGCGTGTGCCGCATGTGTCTCGTCGAGATCGAGAAGGCTCCCAAGCTCCAGATTGCCTGCGCGACGCCGGTGACGGACGGCATGGTGGTGCACACGCAGTCGCGCCAGGCGCGGGACGGGCGCATGGGCGTGCTCGAGCTGCTGCTGATCAATCACCCGCTCGACTGCCCCATCTGCGACCAAGCGGGCGAGTGCGAGCTCCAGGACTTCACGTTCCAGGAGGGCCGCCCCGCCACGCGCTACAGCCCCGCCTACGCCAAGCGCTTCAATCCGGTGGAGGACTTCGGGCCCGACGTGCTCTTTGTGCCGAACCGCTGCATCCTGTGCACGCGCTGCGTGCGCTTCATGGAGGACGTGGCGCAGGAGCCGGTCCTCAACGTCTCGGAGCGCGGCGACCGGGCCTACATCGGGATCCACCCTGACGCGCGACTCGATCATCCCTGGGCTGGCAACGTGGTGGACCTCTGCCCCGTCGGGTCGCTCCTGTCGAAGGATTTCCTCCACAAGGCGCGCGCCTGGGAGCTGGACAAGACCGCGTCGATCTGCACGGGGTGCTCTCAGGGCTGCAACATCACGCTCGACACGCGGGACGACGTGGTAGTGCGGATCCGGCCGCGCCCCAATCTCGCCGTCAACCGCTACTTCATCTGTGACCACGGGCGCATGAACTACCGCTGGATGAACCGCGGTGACCGGAGCGAGGCACCGCTCGTCCGCCAGCCCGACGGCACCGCACGCGCCGTGGACTGGGACGAGGCGCTCGAGCGCGCGGCCGCCATCCTGCGCGGCGCCGGGGGCGCGGCCGTGGCCCTCATCTCCCCCCGCGTATCCACCGAGGCCCTGTTTCTCGCGCGCGAGCTGCTTGCAAGCTTCGAGTGGACGGGAGCGTATCAATTAGTGATGGGGGAGGAAGCGCCGCTCGCCGGCGTGCCGGACCTGGCGCTCCGCGCGGAGCGGGCACCCAACGCGCGCGGCGCGGATCTCCTGGGGTACGGCCCCGACTACGCCGCCGCGCTCCGGGCTGCCGAGCAGGCGGCCGTCGTGCTGGTGCTCGACGATCCCCAGGCCGCTGTGCGACCCGCGGGGGCGCTGATCTACCTCGGCACGGTTCCGCCCGAGGATGGGAGCGACCCGGGGGCAGACGGCACGCTGCGGAGTGCGGAACTCGTGCTCCCGATCGCGAACGTGGCGGAGGAAGAAGGGACGTTCGTGAACCGCGACGGGCGTGTGCAGCGCTACGTCCAGGCGAAGCCGGCGCCGGGAATGGCACAACCGGCGTGGTGGGTGCTGGGCGCCCTCGGCGCGCGCCTCGGCCGCGGCACCGCGCCCGCGAGCGCAGCCGAGGTATTCGACCGCCTGGCGGCGTCGGTGCCGGCGTTTGCCGGACTGAGCTACGCCAACCTCGGGCTCGGCGGCCGGGTGATCGGCGCGGATGCGGGGGTGCCGGCGTGACCTTCTTCCTCGTCGCTTCGATCGTGAAGATCCTCGTGGTGTTCACGGTCATCATGGTCGGCGTGGCGCTGCTCACGCTCGCCGAGCGGCGCATCTGCGCCTGGATACAAGACCGGCTCGGGCCCAACCGCGTCGGCCCCGAGGGCCTGCTCCAGCCCGCCGCCGACGGCCTCAAGAACCTGCTGAAGGAAGAGACGCTGCCCGGGCAAGCCGACCGGCTGCTGTTCGTGCTGGCGCCCGCGCTCGCCTTCGTCCCGGCGCTGCTCGCCATCGCGGTGGTGCCGTTCGGCGCCCCGCTGCCGACCCCGTGGGGCGATGTGCCGCTCGTGGTGGCCGACCTGCCGGTGGGGTTCCTCTACATTCTCGCGATCGGCTCGCTCGGGGTGTACGGGGTCGTGCTCGCGGGGTGGTCATCCAACAACAAGTACGCGCTGCTCGGGGGCCTGCGCTCCTCAGCACAGATGATCTCGTACGAGATCGCGCTCGGGATGAGCACGGTCGCCGTGCTGCTCCTGGCCGGCAACGTCACGCTCTCGGACGTCGTCGCGCGCCAGCAGCAGTCGCTCTTCACGTGGAACGTGTTCCCGCTCGGACTCGCGTACTTCATCTTCACGGTAGCGGCGTTCGCGGAGACCAACCGCTTGCCGTTCGACCTGCCGGAGGCCGAAGCCGAACTGATCGCGGGCTACCACACCGAGTACAGCGCGATGAAGTTCTCGATGTTCTACATCGCGGAATACGCCAACATGGTGACGGCGTCCGCGCTCATGGCCACGCTGTTCTTCGGCGGCTGGGACATTCCGTTCACCCACTGGGACGACGCGCCGCCCTGGACAGTCGCGAAGACCCTCGCCACGCTGGGCGTCTTCGCGCTCAAGGTGTGCTGCTTCCTTTTCCTCTATATCTGGGTGCGCTGGACGTTGCCCCGCTTCCGCTACGACCAGCTCATGGCGCTCGGTTGGAAGGTGATGCTGCCGCTCGCGCTGGTGTACATCGCGCTGCTCGCCACCGCGATCTGGGTGCTGCATGACCGGCTCGGGTGGACGTACGACAGCCGGTTCGCCCTCGCGCTGTGCGGGTTGAACGTCCTGCTCGCCATCCCGCTGTTCTTCGTGCTGGATCGCGGGCACCTGATCGCGAGCTCGGTCGCTGAGGGGGGCGCCTGATGGCCATCGGCGTGAAAGTCCTCAAGCGGCCGGTCGCCCAGACCTCGTACCTGCGCGCGACCCTCAAGGGGATGGCGCTCACCCTGAGCCATCTGCTCCGGCCCAAGGTCACGATGCAGTACCCCGAGGAGAAGAGCAGCACGGACTGGACGATCTCCCCGCGGTGGCGCGGCACGCATCGCATGCTCACCGACGAGCAGGGCCGCGCCAAGTGCGTGGCCTGCGGGCTGTGCCCTCAGATCTGTCCCGCCAATTGCATCAAGCTGGTGCCGGGGGAAGACGAGGAGGGGAACCGCTATCCGCTCATCTACGAGATCGACGAGTTTCGCTGCATTTTTTGCGGCTACTGCCAGGAGGTCTGCCCCGAGGAGGCGATCCACGTGGGGGTGCACTACGAAAACTCCGAATGCTCGCGTGACCGCTTCGTGTACGACCTCGAGCGGCTGTGCGCGCAGACGCACCCGGTGTCGACCTTGTGGGATCCGTCGGATCCCAGCGGTGAGTAGCCGATGCCGGTGACGCTGGTGCTCTTCTGGACCTTCGCCGCGATCGCGGTGGGCAGCGCCCTGCTGTGCATCACCCGCAGGAGTGCCGTGGCGAGCGCGCTGTGGCTTGTCGTGACGCTGTTCCAGATCGCGGCGCTGTTCGTCCTGCTGGACGCGCAGTTCCTGGCGGTGCTGCAGGTCCTGGTGTACGCCGGCGCCATCATGGTGCTGTTCCTGTTCGTGATCATGCTGCTGAACCTGGGGCGCGCGACCGCCTCGGACATCAAGGGCCCGACGGGCCTGGCGATCGCGACGCTCCTCGCGGGCGTCATGGGTCTCCAGCTCTTCGTCCTGGCGCGGGCCGCGCCCCCGGCGGATCTGGCCCTTCCGGCCGGCGGACTCGAGGCGGCCCAGCGGGCCCAGGGGATGGTCGCCATGGTGGCCCGCCCCTTGTTCGACACCTACCTCGTGCCGTTCGAGATCACGAGCGTGCTCCTGCTGGCAGCGATCGTCGGCGCGGTCGTTCTCGCCAAGCGGCACCTCTGATGCTGCTCGGTCCCTCGCTGTTCGTGTCCGCGGTGCTGTTCACGCTGGGCGTCGCCGGCGTGCTGCTGCGGCGCAATGCGATCGTGATCTTCATGTGCGTGGAGCTGATGCTCAACGCCGTGAACTTGACCTTCATCGCGCTCGCCCAAACCCTCGGCGTCGCGGGCCAGATCTTCGTGTTTTTCGTCATGGCCGTCGCCGCGGCCGAGGCGGCCGTAGGTCTCGCGATCATCCTCGCCATCTATCGCCACCGCGCGACGCTCAATCTCGAGCGCATCAACCTCCTCAAGGGCTGATGCCCAGCTCCATCCTCGCATTCGTGTGGCTCGTACCGGCGCTGCCCCTCGCCGGCTTCGTCCTGAACGGCGCGCTCGCGTTGCTGCGTCCCGCGAGCAAACGGGCGGTGTCCGTGATCGGCGTCGGCGTGCTCGCCGCGGCGTTCGCGCTCGCCGTCGCGGTCGTGTTCGAGCTCGCCCGGCTGCACCCGGAAGCGCCGCTCGTGTTCCACTACTGGCCCTGGCTGCCGGTCGGGCCGCTGCGCATCGACTACGCGCTCCAACTCGACCCGCTCTCGGGCGTGATGCTCCTCGTGGTGACGGGGATCAGTGCCCTGATCCACTTGTACAGCGTCGGCTACATGCAGGACGACCCGGGATACGCCCGCTACTTCGCGGAGCTGAACCTGTTCGTCTTCTTCATGCTGACGCTCGTCCTCGGCGCGAGCTTCCCGGTGATGTTCGTCGGGTGGGAAGGTGTGGGGTTGTGCTCCTATCTCCTCATCGGCTTCTGGTTCAACGAGAAGATCAACGCCGACGCCGGGTTCAAGGCGTTCATCGTCAACCGGATCGGGGACTTTGGGTTCCTGGTGGCGATGCTCCTCATCTTCCGCCACACCGGGTCGCTCGACTTCACGGATGTCTTCGCCAGGGCGCCTACGGCGTTCACGGCAGGCGACCGGACGATCACGGCGATCACCCTGCTCCTGTTCTTAGGGTGCACCGGCAAGTCCGCGCAGATCCCCCTGTACACGTGGCTCCCGGACGCCATGCAGGGCCCGACCCCCGTCTCGGCGCTGATCCACGCGGCCACCATGGTGACGGCAGGCGTCTACCTGGTGGCTCGCTGCGCCGTGCTGTTCGCCCTGTCCCCCGTTGCGAGCGCGGTCGTGGCCGGTGTCGGGGCGCTCACGGCGCTGTTCGCCGCCACGATCGGCCTCAAGCAGTGGGACATCAAGAAGGTGCTTGCGTATTCCACCATCTCCCAGCTCGGCTACATGTTCCTCGGCGTGGGCAGCGGCGCGTACGCCGCCGGGATCTTCCACCTCACGACCCACGCGTTCTTCAAGGCGCTCTTGTTCCTGGGCGCCGGGAGCGTGATCCACGCGATGCACCGCGCCTATCACGCCACGCACTCGCACGAGGACGCGCAGGACATGCGCAACATGGGCGGGCTCAAGGCGCACCTGCCCTGGACGTGTGGGCTGATGTGGATCGCGACGCTCGCCATCGCGGGAGTGCCGCCGCTGTCGGGGTTCTTCTCGAAAGACGAGATCCTGGGCGCGGCGTTCGCGCGGGGCGCCGCCCAGCCCGCGTGGTATGTCTTCTGGGGCTTAGGCCTCGTGGCTGCGTTGTGCACGGCGTTCTACATGACGCGGCTGATGCTCTATACCTTCCACGGGCCGAACCGCACCGGCGACGCCGAGCGCGCCCAGCTGCACGAGGGCCCGTGGGTCATGACGGGCCCGCTCCTCGTCCTCGGCGTGCTCACGACGCTGGGCGGCGTGGTGAACCTGCCGCCGCTCCTGGGCGGGGGCGAGCGTCTCGAGCACTGGCTCGAGCCGGTGACGGAGGGTGCGGCGCGTCTCGCACCGGTGCTGTCGCCCGCACCCGGTATTGAAGGACTGCTGATCGGGGTCGCGGTGGCCGTCGCGCTCGCCGGGCTGGTGGGCGCGTGGCGACTGCTCGACCTCGAGCGGCTCGTACCCGCGCGGCTGGCGCCGCCCGAGCGCGGCCTCGGCCGGCTCCTGTGGAAGAAGTACTACATCGACGAGCTGTACGCCGCCCTGATCGTCCGCCCGGTCGTGTGGATGTCGCGCGAGGTGCTGTGGCGGCTCGTGGACCAGCGCCTCGTGGACGAGGTGGGTGTGAACGGGGCCGCGCGCGTGTCCCGCGCCCTGGGCTGGGTCGGGAGCCAGCTGCAGACGGGCGAGCTGGGGTTCTACGTGATGCTGTTCGTCGCCGGCGTCGTGGTCGTGCTCGGCGCGGCGGTGCGATAGGCGAATGTACGAGCCCTGGGTCCTCACGGCGTTGCTCGCGTGGCCCGCGGTGGGCGCGCTCGCCGTCCTCCTCGCGCCGGCCCGCTGGGCCAAGCACCTAGCCCTCGGCGTGGCGCTCATCGAGTTCGCGATCTCCGTCCCCATGTGGTGGACCTTTGTCCCGCAGGCGGGGATGCAGTTCCGGCTCGACGCGCCCTGGATGCCGACGTGGGGCATCCACTACACCGTAGGCGTGGACGGCATTTCGCTGTTTCTCGTGCTCCTGACGACCTTCCTCGTGCCACTCTCGGTGCTGGGCAGCTACAGCGCCATCGCGACGCGGGAGCGCGGCTATTACGCGTTGCTGCTCCTGCTCACGTCGGGCATGATCGGGGTGTTCGTCGCCCTTGACCTGTTCCTGTTCTACGTGATGTGGGAGGTGATGCTGATCCCGATGTACTTCATCATCGGGGTCTGGGGCGGGGAGGGGCGGCTGTACGCGGCCATCAAGTTTTTCATCTACACGATGCTCGGCTCGCTGCTCATGCTGGTGGCGATCCTCGCCCTCGTGCTCGTCGTCGGCCGGCGCACCGGCATCTACACCTTCTCCTACGAGCAGCTCATGGCCGGGCTGGGCAATCTCGGGCCGCTCGCCTACTGGCTGTTCGCTGCGTTCTTCCTCGCCTTCGCGATCAAGGTGCCGGTGTTCCCGTTCCACACCTGGCTCCCGGACGCGCACACCGAGGCGCCGACAGCGGGCTCCGTGATCCTCGCGGGCGTGCTGCTCAAGATGGGCACCTACGGCTTCCTCCGGTTCGCCTTCCCGCTCTTTCCGGCGGTGGCCCTCCACCCAGCGATCCAGGCGGGAATCGTGGTGCTGTCGCTGGTCGGGATCATCTACGGCGGGCTCGTGGCGATGGTGCAACCCGACTTCAAGCGGCTGATCGCCTACTCCTCAGTGGCGCACCTGGGGTTCGTGATGCTCGGGATCTGGGCGCTCACGCTTCAGAGCGTCCAGGGTGCGCTGCTCGTGATGATCAACCACGGCATTTCGACCGGCGCGCTGTTCTTCCTAGTGGGAATGATCTACGAGCGCCGCCACAGCCGCCTGATCGAAGCGTACGGCGGCATCGCGCGCGTGGTACCGATGTTCGCCGCGGTCCTCACGGTCGTGTCGCTGTCGGCGATCGGGCTGCCCGGCACCAACGGCTTCGTCGGCGAGCTGCTAGTGCTGCTGGGTGCCTTCCAGACCCATCCGGTCGCCGCCATCGTGGCGGCGTCCGGCGTGATCGTCGCTGCCGCCTATCTCCTATGGGCGCTGCAGCGCGTGATCTACAATCCGCTCGACAAGAAAGAGAACGAGACGCTGCTCGACCTGACGCCGCGCGAGCTCGCCGTGCTGGTGCCGCTGCTCGCATGCATCGTCTGGCTGGGGGTGTACCCGAAGCCCTTCCTCGAGCGCATGGAGCCGGCGGCGCAGCACTTCATCGATACGGTGAAGCGATGAGCCTCGACCTGTCGCAGTACCGCGACCTCATGACGGCGCTGCTCCCCGAGCTGGTGCTGACGGCGTGGGCGCTGGTGCTGCTACTGGTCGTGGCCGTGCGCCACCGTACGGCAGGCGATCTGCGGCTCGCCGGCTGGCTCGCGCTCGTCGCCCTCGTCTCGACGGGAGGAGCGGTGTGCTGGCTCTGGTGGAGCGGCGCGCGGCCCGCCGGGCTCGCCACGATGATCGCCCTGGATGGATTCCGCTTCGTCACCGATCTGCTGTTCCTCGCGACGGCCGTCCTCACCGTGATGCTCTCGTTCGACTACCTCGAGCGGGAGCAGCTGCTCGCGCCCGAGTACTACGTGCTGCTCCTGCTCGCGACGTTGGGGATGATGCTGCTCGGCGGCGGCGAGGACCTGACGGTCGTGTTTCTCGGACTGGAGCTCATGTCGCTGTGCGTGTACGTGCTCTCGGGGATCAACCGCCGCAGCCCGAAGGCCGCCGAGGCCGCGCTCAAGTATTTCTTGCTCGGCGCGTTCGCCTCGGCGTTCCTGCTGTACGGCATCGCGCTCACCTACGGGGCCACCGGGACGACCAACCTGACGCTCGTCGGCGTGCAGGTCCGCATGCTGGGGCTCGCCCACAGCACGATGCTGCTGCTCGGCCTCGGGCTACTGCTCATCGGGTTCGGATTCAAAGTCGCGGCGGTCCCGTTCCACATGTGGGCACCCGACGTGTATGACGGCGCGCCCACGCCCGTCACCGCCTATATGGCGGCGGCAGTGAAAGCCGCCGGATTCGCGGCGCTGTTCCGCGTGCTGGCCGAAGCGTTCTCGGGCGTCAGCGCCTGGCACCAGATCGTGTGGTGGCTCGCGGCGGTCACCATGCTCGTCGGTAACCTGATCGCCCTGGCGCAGCGCACGCTGAAGCGCATGCTCGCGTACTCGTCGGTCGCCCACGCGGGCTACCTCCTCGTGTCGGTCACGAGCGGAAGCACGCTCGGCGCGGCGTCGTTCGTGTTCTACCTCGTGGCCTACACGCTGACGACCGTGGTCGCGTTCGCGCTGCTCGCCGCGAAGGGCCGGAACGGCGAGCAAGACGTGGTCATCGACGATCTCGCCGGCCTGAGCCAGCGTCACCCCGCTCTCGCCTTCGCCCTCGCGGTGTCGATGCTCTCCCTGCTAGGCTTCCCGGGCACGGCCGGCTTCATCGGGAAGTGGTACATCCTGATCGCCGCGGCCAACGCCGGGCAGGCCGTGCTGGCCACGCTCCTCGTCGTCGCCAGCGTAATCTCGGCGGGTTACTATCTCCCCGTCATCATGGCTATGTACATGCAGGCCGAGCCGTCGGAGCAAGCACACGCGGGAGTGCGCCTCGGGCGCTTCTCCGGCGCCGTGGTGGTCGCGGCGGTGGCGGGGCTGCTGGTCCTGGGCGTGCAGCCGAGCCGCCTGCTGGATGTGGCGCGTACCAGCGGCGAGAGCGTCCGCCCGGCGGGCGTCCTCCCCAACACGCCGCCCGCCTCGCTGTCGACGAAGGGCAGCTGAGCGGGGGGCCCACCGGTGGCCGCCGTGAACCTCCGCCTCCCCGCCGTCATCTTCCGCGAATACGACATCCGCGGCACCGTGGGCGACCAGCTCACGGGGGAGGCCGCGCACGCCATCGGAAAGGCGTTCGCGACGTTCGCCTGGGAACGACTGAGCTCGCGCCCCAGGTAGCGTCCGGCATCGCGCGCGCCGGAGGGCTTGCCATCGAGGTCGGCACGGTACCCACCCCGGCGCTCTACTTCGCGACACACACCGTCGACGTGGACGGGGGCATCCAGATCACCGGATCCCACAACCCACCCGAGTTCAATGGCTTTAAGATGGTTCTCGCGGGCGAGGCGATCCACGGACACGACATTCAGGGGCTGCGCGGGCTGATCGAGGGCGGCCAAATCCCGGACCGCCCAGGTGGCCGCCGGGAGGCGCATCCCGGGCTGCTGAGGCGCTACGCCGATGCCATCGTCGAGCGCAACGCGCCCCTGGCGCGGCGGGTCAAAGCGGTCGTGGACTGCGGCAACGGTGTGACTAGTCTGGTGGCGATCGAGACGCTGCGCCGGCTCGGTGCCGAGGTCGTACCGCTGTTCGCGGAGTCCGACGGCACGTTCCCGAACCATCATCCCGACCCCACCGTGCTCGAGAACCTGCGCGATCTCCAGGCAGCCGTGCCGCGGGAGCGCGCGGAGCTGGGGATCGCCTTCGACGGCGATGGTGACCGCATCGGCACGGTGGACGAACAGGGGAGGGTGGTGTTTGGCGACCAGCTGCTCGTGTTGTTGGGACGCGACCTCGTGCAGCGGCAGGGCACCGGCCACCCGGTCATCTTCGACGTGAAGTGCTCGGACGTGCTGCGGCGCGAGCTCGAGCGCGCCGGGCTCCGGCCTGTGATGTGGAAGACAGGCCACTCCCTGATCAAGCAGAAGATGAAGGAGCTCAACGCACCGCTCGCCGGCGAGATGAGCGGTCACATGTTCTTCGGCGGCGACTGGTACGGCTTCGACGACGCGCTCTTCGCGGCCGCGCGTCTCCTCCATTATCTCGCGGAGCGGGGCGGCCCGCTCTCGCGCCTGCTCGCGGACCTTCCAACCACAGTCTCCACGCCCGAGATCCGCATCGCTTGTCCCGACGATCGCAAGTTCGACATCGTCGAGCAGGCGGCCGCGCATTTCAGCCGGAGCTATCCTGTGTCGCGGCTCGACGGCGTGCGGATCACGTTCCCCGACGGGTGGGGCCTGCTCCGCGCCTCCAACACCCAACCGGTGCTGGTGCTGCGGTTCGAGGCACAGAGCGAGCAGGCCCTCGCCGCCAACCGGCAGGAGGTGGAGGACTGGCTGCGGGCGGCCGGCGTCCGCCCGTGAGGCCGAGCCCGCGCCGCGGTACCCTACTCGTCGGCCTCGCGGTCGTCGTGGCGCTGCTCGTGGGCGGACGTTGGCTGGCGATCGAGACGGCCGAGCGCGCCTGGGCCACAAGCGTGACCGGAGGCGAGGTCTACCTGAAGGCGCGCGACCTGGCCCGGCTGATCCACGGGCTCACCCTGCTGCTCGCGATCGGCTGGGGCACCGGCAACCTGTATTACGTGTACCGCACCATCGGCTCCGTCCAGCTGCCGCGCCGGCTGGGCGATCTCGAGATCGTGGAGGCGGTGCCGCAGCGCGTGCTGCTCGCGGCAACCGTGGCGAGCGGCCTCGTGTACGGCTTGCTCCTGGCGCTGGGCACGGGCGACTGGTGGCTGCAGGCGGTGCTCGCGTCGCGACCGCCCCACTTCGGCGTCGTGGAGCCGGTGCTCCAGCGCGATCTCGGCTACTACGTGGGCGAGCTGCCCTGGGCCGTCACCTGCCAAAACTTCGCGCTGCGGGCGACCACGACCGCCACGCTCGTCGTCGGTCTCCTGTACGTAGGGATCGGCTCGCTGCGATGGAGCGGCTGGCGTCCTGTGACGAGTCCGCACGCCCGGGGGCATCTCGGCTTTCTCCTCGCCCTCTTCGCGCTGGCCCTGGTACGCGGCGCAGCACTCGATCCGGCAGAGGCGGTAGCCGGGTTTCACGGGAGTGTGGATGCGGCGATGGTGGCGGTCCGCCTCCCGGGAGCGCGCTTGGTCGAAGTGCTCGGCGTCGCCACCGTGCTCGCGAGCCTGGCGTGGGGGCTGCGCGATACGACCCGCGCGCTGCTCGTCGCCTGGGGCGCGCTCGTGCTGGGGTCACTCGCCGCGTACGTCGTGGCCCCGGGCGTCGCACGGGGTCCCTCTCCCGTGCCCGGGGGCAAGATCGAGCGGGACCGGCTTGAGCAACTAGCGTTCGGCGCCGGCTGGACCCAGGTACCACCCCCGCGGGGCTTCCCGAGCATCGCTGCCGCGGCGACGGCGCTCCCCGTGTGGGACGCGGACCGCGTCGCCGCAGTCGCGCGCCGAGCGCATCTGTGGAGCCCGCGCGCCCCCGTGGGGGGCGTGGCTCTCACGGCCCGCCCGGAGGACGTGCGGCCCGCCTGGCTCGTGGTCCCCGCACCCGGGGGAGGAGCGAGCGCGCCGGAAGGCGCGGGCCAGGACAGCATGCGTAGCTGGACCGAGCTGCATCGCGGAGCGCGCGCCCGCGCCGGCCGCGCGGTCGTGGCGATCGAAGCGGACTCAGGACTCGCCCTGAGCGCTGCGGCGACGCGCGACTCCACGTTCTGGTTCGGAGCGGGGTTCCGAGAATTCGCCGTGGCCGCCCCCGACACCTGGCCGGAAGCACGAGCCGCGGGCATTCCCCTCGCGGGGTGGTGGCGGCGCACCGCACTCGCCTGGGTGCTCCAGAGCCCCGACCTGGCGCGCGCCCAGACTGACGGGCTGGTGCTGCTGTGGCGCCGCGATGTCGCCGACCGACTCGAGCGGCTCGCCCCGTTCGCGAGCTTCGAGGCGCCCACGCCGCTCCTGGCGAGCGGCACGCCGTGGTGGATTTCCTACGGCTACGTGGCGGGCGGCGCGTTCCCCCTGGTGCGCACGCTCACCCTGCCCGGCGGTGATGCGCCTATCCGCTACTCCCGGCGCCGACTCTCTGGCGACGGCCTGGGCGCGGCTGTCGGCGCCGCTGGTGCGACCGCTCGACAGCCTCCCGCCCGAGCTCCGCCGCCAGCTGCCATTCCCCAGGGAGGGGTTCCGGCTGGCGGTCGAGCTCGTGCTCCGCGAACGGAACGACTCCGCCCCCTGGCGCCCGGAGCCGCGCGAGCCCTACGAGCTCGCGGCTCCCCGCCCGGGGGACTCGGACGGACTGCGTGGGCTGTGGATGGCGCAGGGCTTCGCCACGGGCGCGCCGACGCAGCTTGCCGCGCTCCTCGCCGGGACGATGTCGCCGGGGGGCCCGCGGTTGTTCCTGTGGAGTCCGAGCGCTCCGTTGCCGCTCCCAGCGGAGCTGCTCGGCTCGCCCCAGACCGCGCCGGGCGTGTTGCGGTTGTGGACCGCGGACGGGGCGTTCGCCACTGCCCAGGCGTTGTTCGACGAACCGTCGACGGACGGCGCGCCGCACCGGGCGACGCAGGTCTATCTCACGTGGGGCGAGCGCGAGGGCGAAGGCCCGACCGTGGCCGCGGCGCTGCACAACCTGCTCGCCTCAGGCGCTCGCGCGCTGCCCGCGGACACATCCCTCGCCGCCCGCTGGGAGAGCGCGCGGCGGCTCGCGGCTCGAGCGGACAGCGCCCTGAGGGTGGGCGATCTCGAGGGCTTCAGCCGGCTCGACGGCGAGCTGCGGCGGCTGCTCGGCGCCGGCCGCAAGCTTGCTCCGACCCGCAGCCGCCGCTAGGTTCGGCCGCCGTGCGTCCGGAAACGATCGTCGTGGCGCTCGGCGTCGATCTGGCCCGCGCCGATTGGCATATCGTGCTGGTGCACGGCAATGGCCCCCAGGTGGGCGACGAGCTGGCGCGCAACGAGCTCGCGAGCGACCGGCTGGAGCCGCTGCCGCTCGGCGTGCTGGTCGCCGCGACCGCGGGCTGGATGGGCTACATGATTCAGCAGTCCCTCCAGAACGCCCTCGCCCGGGCCGGGGTGGAACGTCCTGTTGTTACCGTCATCACCCAAACTCTATGCGATGCCCGTGACCCCGATCTGCCCCGCCCCACGAAGCCGATCGGGCACCCCCTCGACCCCGCGGGCGTCGCCCGTCTCCGAGCCCGCGGCGTGCCCGTCGTGGAAGAGCAGCCAGGTCGATGGCGCCGCCTCGCGCCCAGCCCGCGCCCGATTGCCGTGGTGGAGCGCGACACGATCCGTCACCTCGTGGCCGCCGGGCACATCGTGATCGCCTGCGGTGGCGGCGGCCCGCCGGTGTACGACGACCCGCGCCTGCGTCTGGAAGGCCTCGACGCGGTGGCCGACAAGGATCGGGTCGCGGCGATCCTGGGACACGGCGTCGCGGCCGACGTGCTCCTCATCCTGACAAACGTGGACGCCGTGTACCGCGCCTACGGCACGCCGGGGCAGCGAGCGATCCGGCGCATGGACCTCGCCGAGGCCGAAGCGTTGCTGTCGGGAGATGAGCTAGGCGTCGGCAGCATGCGACCCAAGGTGGAGGCGGCGGCTGACTTCGTCCGGGGGAGCGGGGGGGGCGGGGGCGGGGGCGGGGGCGGTCGCCGTGCGGTAATCGCGGCGCTCGAGCGCGGGCTCGCGGCACTCCGGGGTGAGACGGGCACCACGATCACCGCGGAGCGCGGGTGAACCTGCACGAATACCAGGCGCGCGAGCTGCTGCAGCGCTACGGCATCTCGTTCCCGCCCGCCGAGGTCGCCGCGACGCCGGACGAGGCCCGGGCCATCGCGCAGCGGCTCGGCAAGGGCGGCGCGGGCCGAGTCGTCGTGAAGGCGCAGGTGCACGCCGGCGGGCGCGGCAAGGCCGGAGGCGTGACGCTCGCCAATAGCCCGGCCGAAGCAGCGGAGCACGCCGCCCGCATCCTGGGTCTCACGATCCGTGGCCTCGCCGTTCGCAAGGTGCTGGTCGCCGCGGCGGTCGACATCGCCTCCGAGAGCTACCTCGGCGTGATCGTGGACCGCGCGGCGCAGCGTCCCGTCCTCATGGTCAGCCCGGCTGGCGGCGTGGACATCGAGGAAGTGGCGGCCCGCTCGCCGGAGCAAATTCACCGGCTGGGGGTGGACCCGCGCTACGGCCTGCTCGCGCACCAGGCGATAGCGCTTGGATTCCGGCTGTATCGCGACGTGACGCAGGTGCGCGCCGCGGCGGACGTCATGCAGCGGCTCTATGCTGCGTTCTACGGCGTGGGGGCGTCGCTCGCCGAGATCAACCCGCTCGCCACGACGCCCGCCGGCCGCCTGGTCGCCCTCGACGCGAAGATCGTGATCGACGACAGCGAGCTAGGTCGTCGGCCGGAGATCGCGGCGCTGCGCGATCTCTCCACCGAAGCGCCGGCAGAAGAGCGGGCGCGGGCCGCGGGGCTGTCGTTCATCAAGCTGAACGGGTCGGTCGGCTGCTGCGTCAACGGGGCCGGGCTGGCGATGGCCACGATGGACCTGGTGAAGCTCTACGGGGGAGCGCCGGCCAATTTCTTGGACATCGGCGGCAGCTCGAATCCCGAAAAGGTCGTCGCGGCGCTCGAGATCATCACGGGCGACGCAGCGGTGAAGGCGATTCTCTTCAACATCTTCGGGGGGATCACGCGCTGCGATGACGTGGCGAACGGCATCGTGCAGGCCACGACGCAGCTCTCCCTCAAAGTCCCCCTCGTCATTCGGCTCACGGGCACGAATGAAGCCGAAGCGGTCGAGATCCTCACGCGGGCCGGCTTCTCGGCCCTGACAGACATGGACGAGGCGGTGCAGCGCGCCGTGGCGCTCGCGGCGGGACGGCCGTGAGCATCTTCATCGATCAGAGCACCCGCCTGCTCGTGCAGGGCGTGACGGGGCGCGACGGGTCGTTCCACACGCGGCAAATGATCGGCTATGGGACCAAGGTGGTGGCCGGTGTCACGCCTGGCAAAGGTGGCGAGCTGTTCGAGGGAGTCGTGCCGGTCTATGACACCGTCGCCGACGCGGTGCGCGAGACGCAGCCGAACGCGGCCGTCATCTACGTCCCGGCGGCGGCCGCCGTGTCGGCGATCTTCGAAGCGGCGGACGCGGGGTTGGGGCTCATCGTCTGCATCACCGAGGGCATCCCCGTCCTCGACATGACGCGCGTCACGCCGTTCCTCCACGAGCGCGGGGCGCGCCTCATCGGCCCGAACTGCCCGGGCCTGATCTCCCCGGGGAAGTGCAAGATCGGGATCATTCCGGGCAACATCTGTAAGCCCGGCCGGATCGGCGTCGTGTCGCGCAGCGGCACGCTCACCTACGAGATCATCCATCAGCTATCGGGACACGACTTTGGACAGTCCACCTGCGTGGGCATCGGCGGCGACCCCATTGTCGGAACGAGTTTCATCCAGTGCCTCTCCGCGTTTCAGGCGGATGCCGAGACCGACGCCGTCGTGCTGATCGGCGAGATCGGCGGCACGGACGAGCAGCAGGCCGCCGAGTTCGTACAGCGGGCGATGACCAAGCCCGTCGTCGGGTTCATCGCGGGTCAGACCGCGCCACCCGGTCGTCGTATGGGCCATGCGGGCGCGATCGTCTCCGGCGCCGAGGGCACCGCAGCCGAGAAGATGGCCGCCCTGGAACGTGCCGGCGTCGGTGTCATGCAGCGGCCCGCCGACGTCGTCCCCCTCCTCAAGGAGCGGCTGTGAAGCTTCGCGACATGCTGCGGCCGGACCACGTGATCGTCCCGCTCCGCGCCAGCACCGTGAAGGAGGCGACCGAGCAGCTCGCGGCGCGCCTCATCGACAGCGGCGCCGTGACCGAGCCGCACCGCCTCCGGGCGGTCATCCAGAACGCCCGGCCCGAGGAGCTGGTGAGCGTCGGCGACTACACCTTCTTGCCCCACTTCCGCACGGAAGCGGTCCGCCAGCTGTTGACGGCGATCGGCGTCGCGCCCGAGCCGCTCCACTCGGAGAAGGACCCGAACCGGTCCGCGCGCGTCGTGATTCTCATCGTCGCGCCGCCGCGCGAGACGCCGACGTACCTCCAGGTCATCGGCGCCTTCGCCCGGGCCCTCTCGGATCCCGACACGCTCGGCGCGCTGCACGCGGCGCGCACGGCGGACCAGGTCGTCGGGCTCGCCGTGTTCGCGCAGATCGACCTGCCGAGCCACCTGTTGGTGCGGGACGTGATGACGAGCCACGTCTTCAGCGTCGGACCCGAGACGACCCTCGGCGAGGTCGCGCAGCTGATGGTCGAGCGCGACGTACGCGCCCTCCCCGTGGTGGACGACGCGGGATCGCTCCTCGGCATGGTGACCCACCACGAGCTGCTGCGCTACCTCATCCCTGACTACCTGCAGCGCACCAAGAGCGGCGAGTTCCGCGCTCCGACCAAGAGTCAGCTCCAGCGAGCGTCAGCCGAACCACGACAGATCCCGGTCAAGGAAGCCATGGCGCGCACGGTGCTGTGCGTGGCCGAGGACCAGACCCTGAGCGACGTCGCCAGTCTCATGAGCAGCAAGGACGTGGACCGCTTTCCCGTGGTGCGCGAAGGCCGCGTTGTCGGCTTTCTTACGCGGGCGGACTTGATCCGTCGTCTCATCGCCACCTGATATCCGAGCCCGACACCCGATGCTCACTCTTGCGATCATCAAGCCCGACGCCGTCGCGGCCCGCGCGAGCGGGAAGATCCTAGCCCACCTCGAGCAGGCGGGTTTTACCGTCCGCGCGGCGCGGCTGGTGCGGCTCACCACCCGCCGTGCCGAGGAGTTCTACGCCGTGCACCGGGAGCGCCCGTTCTTCCGCTCGCTCGTGACCTTCATGACTTCGGGCCCGGCGCTCGCGCTCGCCCTCGAGCGGGAGGACGCGGTCGCGGTGCTCCGGGACGTAATCGGCGCGACCGATCCTGCCGAGGCGAAGCCGGGCACGATCCGCAAGCTGTACGCGCAGTCCAAGGAGCGGAACGCGATCCACGCCTCCGATTCTCCGGAGAACGCGCTGCAGGAGGTCAGGTTCTTCTTCCCCGACGCCGAGCTGGCGCAGCTCCGCTCGGGTCAGTAACAGTTGGGTTGACGCAAGTCCCACAAGGGTTTAGCTTCGCAGCGCATGTTGCAAGTCGATATCCGGGAGCTCGCCCGCGGGCCGGTCGACATAGCGGGGGAGCTGGCCGGGAACTACCCCCTCTTTGCGGGACTGGACTTCGTCCTGGCCGGCCCGGTGCAGGTCCGGGGCCGGTTGCAAGCCGCGGGAGAGGGGCGATTCTATTGGCACGGCCGGCTTTCGGCGCAGGTGACCGAGCAATGCCGCCGCTGCCTGGCGCCGGTGGCGGTCAACGTCGCAGCCGACATCGGGGCCCTCTTCACCCCCGATCCCGAGGCGCTGGAAGACCCGGAGTCCTACCCGCTGGCGCGGGACGCGACCCTGATCGACGTCGCCCCCGCGGTCCGGGAGGAGCTGATTCTCGCGGTGCCGCGGTACGTGTTATGCCACGAAGATTGCCGTGGGCTCTGCCCGCGCTGCGGCCACGACTTGAACGCGGCCCCCTGCGGCTGCGCGCCGGCCGCCGACCTCCGGTGGCGGCCGCTCGCCGCGCTGAAGGACAAACTGCGCTTCTGACGAGGTAGAGCATGGCGGTACCCAAGCGAAGGACGTCCAAGCGCAAGAAGCGCGCGCGTCGCACGCACTACAAGGCGGAGATGCCGACGTTGCAGCCGTGCCCGCGCTGTCACGATCTCAAGCGGCCGCACCGGGTCTGTCCCACCTGCGGCTACTACGGCGACGTGCAGCGGGTGGCCGTCGAGGACACGTGACGTGATTCGCATCGCGCTGGACGCCATGGGCGGAGACAACGCTCCGCAGGTGGAGGTGGAAGGGGCGGTGCTGGCGCTGCGCGAGCTGCCTCCGACCTTTCGCATCCAGCTCGTCGGCCGCACGGCCGACATCGAGGCCACGCTCAAGAAGCAGGGCGAACTCGACCGCAGCCGGCTGGACATCGTGGAGGCGCCCCAGGTGGTGGGCATGGGCGAGAAGCCGCTCGCGGCCGTCAAGAGCAAGCCTGGCTCCTCGATCGCGGTGGGTCTCGGGCTGCAGAAGAAGCACGCTTCCGATGCATTCATTTCCGCGGGCAACACCGGCGCCGTGATGGCGGCGGCGACGCTGCTGCTGCGCTTGCACCACGGCGTGCAGCGCGCCGCCATCGCCGCGGCGTTCCCGACCGCCGCGCATCCGGTGGTCGTCATCGACGGCGGCGCCAACGTGGACTGCGACGCCCGCGAGCTCGTGAACTTCGCGCATCTCGGCTCCGTGTACGCGCGCGACGTGCTGGGGCGCCCGGAGCCCGGCGTGGGGCTCCTCAACGTAGGTGAGGAGGACGAGAAGGGTAACGCCGTCGTCAAGGAAACGCACCAGCTCCTCAAGGCGGCCCGGAGCGTGCATTACCTCGGCAACGTTGAGGGGCGGGACATTCTCGCGGGTGCCTGCAAGAGGGGGCGGATCGACGTCGTGGTGTGCGACGGCTTCGTGGGGAACGCGATCCTCAAGTTCTACGAGTCGGCGGGACGCATGTTCGCGGAGATGCTGCAGAGCGCGCTCCCGGACGTCGTGACCCGGCCCGAGGTGAAGCGGCTGTTCAAGTTCCTCGATTACTCCGAGTACGGGGGCGCGCCGCTGCTCGGCGTGCGCGGCGTCGCCATCATCTGCCACGGCGCCTCGCCCGCGCGGGCCATCATGAGCGCGGTCCGCGTCGCGGCCCAGATGGTGCAGAGCAACCTGAACCAGGACATCGGCGCCGAGTTCGCCCGGGGGGGCGCGGTCGCGTGAGGCGACCCATTGTCGAGCTCGTGGGTACCGGCAGCTACACGCCGCCGCGCGTCGTCACCAACGACGAGTTCTCGAAGCTCCTCGCTACGTCCGACCAATGGATCCGCGACCGCACCGGCATCCGCGAGCGCCGCGTGGCCGGCCCAAGCGAAACGAACGCCTGCATGGCCCAGGCCGCCGCCAAGCACGTGCTCGCGGACACCGGCCTCACGCCCCTCGACCTCGATGCGATTGTCGTGGCGACGTGCTCGCCCGACCGCTTGCTCCCCTCCCAGGCGTGCGACCTGCAGGCGCTGCTCGGCGCGACGAACGCCGCGGCGTTCGACGTGGGCGCCGCCTGCACGGGCTTCATGTACGCCTTGAACGTCGCGGAAGGACTCGTCGCCGCAGAGCAGGCGCGCAACGTCCTGGTGGTGGCGTCCGAGAAGCTGACGACCATCACCGACTGGACCGACCGCACGACGGCGGTGCTGTTCGGCGACGGCGCCGGCGCTACCCTCGCGCGCCCCAGCGCCAACGGCCGCGGCATCCTCGCGAGCTACATGCGGTCGGACGGGACGCTCGCGGAGCTGCTGTACCGCCCCGGGGGCGGCGCGGACCACCCGCCCGACGAGCAGCTGCTCAAGGATCACTCCTACTTCATCAAGATGGCCGGGCGCGAGGTGTTCAAGGCGGCCGTGCTGTCGATGGCTGACGCCTGCGACAAGGTGCTCGAGCGGGCGGGTCTCACCGCCGGCCAGATCGACCTCCTGATCCCGCACCAGGCGAACATCCGCATCATCGAGGCCACTGCGAAGCACGCGGGGATCCCGATGGACAAGGTGTTCGTGAACGTGGAACGCTACGGCAACACCTCAGCCGCCTCGGTGGCGATCGCGCTCGACGAGGCGGTGCGCACCGGCCGGCTCCAGCCGGGAATGAAGGTGCTGCTGGTCGCGTTCGGGGCGGGCTTCACTTGGGCGAGCCTGGCCGTGCAGTGGTAGCCGCCGGCCGGACGGTCTGGCTGTGCCCCGGGCAGGGCGCGCAGACAGTCGGGATGGGGAAGGACCTGGCGGACCGCTTTCCGGAGGCGCGCGCGACGTTCGCGGCGATCGACGACGCGCTCGGGTTTGGCCTGAGCCGCCTGATGTTCGAGGGCCCGGAGGACGAGCTGACCGCCACACACAACGCGCAGCCGGCGATCCTCGCGCACAGCGCGGCGGTCCACGCCGTCGTGGCGCCGAAGACGGGCGCCACCGTGGCTGCCGCCGCAGGCCACTCGCTCGGCGAGTACTCCGCCTACGTCACGGCCGGAGCGCTGGCCGCGCCCCACGCGGCGACGCTGGTGCGGCGGCGCGGCGAGCTGATGCACAAGGCGGGGGAGCAGCGGCCCGGCATGATGGCCGCCATCCTCGGGCTCGCGACCGCCGAGGTCGAGGCCGCCTGTCACGAAGTGTCGGGGAAAGGCGCCGTGGCCGTAGCGGCGAATCTCAACGCGCCCGATCAGACCGTGATCTCGGGAGATCCCGACGCGGTGGCGCGCGCGGGGGCAGCGTGCAAAGCGCGGGGCGCGAAGCGGGTCATGCCGCTCCGGGTGAGCGGGGCCTTCCACTCGCCGCTGATGGCGCCCGCCGCGAGCCACCTGCGCCTCGTGGTCGACCACGCCGAGTTCGCGGAGCCGCACTTTCCGGTGCTCGCCAACGCCACCGCGGAAGCGGTCACGACCGCGGCGCGCGCCCGCCGCTTGCTCGTGGACCAGCTCACCGCCCCGGTGCGCTGGATCGAGTGCATGCAGCACGCGGCGCGGCTCGCCGGGGAGGGCGTTCGCTTCCTCGAGATCGGTCCCGGAGGCGTGCTGGCAGGGCTCGTGAAGCGCATTCTTCCGGGCGCCACGGCCGTGAGTCTCGGCACGGCGGACGAGCTGGCTCAGTTCCTGGAGGCGGCGTGAAACTCGACCTGTCGGGGCGGGTCGCGCTCGTGACCGGCGGCAGCCGGGGCATCGGCCAGGCGATCGCGACCGCGCTGCACTGCGCCGGAGCCAAAGTCGCCGTGCTCGCCAAGAACGGCGCCGGCGCGCAGGCGGCCGCCCGGGCGCTCGGAGATTCAGCCCGGGGCTACGCCTGTGACGTCGGCGACGCGGCGCAGGTCGAGACGGTCGTCGCGAGCGTGGAGCGCGAGGTCGGGCCGATCGACATTCTGGTGAACAACGCGGGCACGCGGCGCGACAACCTGCTGTTCCGCATCAGCGACGACGACTGGGACGCGGTGCTCCAAACCAACCTGAAAGGCGTGTTCCTGATGATGAAGCACGCGGCGCGGGGCATGATCAAGCGGCGCGCCGGCCGGATCATCAACATCACCAGCGTCGTCGGGATGGCGGGGAACGCCGGACAGTCGAACTACAGCGCGTCCAAGGCGGGGTTGATCGGCCTCACCAAGTCCGTGGCGAAGGAGCTGGCCTCCCGCAACGTGCTGGTCAACGCCGTCGCCCCGGGGTTCATCGATACGGAGTTGACGCGCGACATCACCCCGGAACGGCGCCAGGTGTATGAGGCCGCCATCCCGCTCGGCCGATTGGGCGGGGGCAGGGACGTGGCGTCCGCCGTGCTCTTTCTCGCCTCCGATTTCGCCAGCTACATTACGGGACAGGTGCTGGTCGTCGACGGCGGCATGGTGCTGTGACCGATTCCCCACACCTCCATTGAGGGTACCCATGGCCATGGACATGAAGCAGCTCGAGGAGAAGGTCAAAGACATCATCGTCGAAGAGCTGGGCGTGGAGCGGGACAAACTCACGTCCGATGCGAGCTTCATGGAGGACCTGGGCGCCGACAGCCTCGACACGGTGGAGCTGGTCATGGCCTTCGAGAAGGAGTTCGACATCGACATCCCGGACGAAGAAGCCGAGAAGCTGCGGACGGTGGGGCAGGCGATGAAGTACCTCCACGACAAGATGGGGAAGTAGCACGTGCCGCGGCGGGTCGTCATCACCGGTCTCGGGCTCGTGAGCCCGCTGGGCAACACGACGCGGACCACCTGGGACGCCCTCGTCGCCGGCCGGTCGGGTGCGGGGCCGATCACGCGCTTCGACCCGGTGCAGTCGTCGGTGCGGTTCGCGTGCGAGGTGAAGGACTTCGAGCCAGCGCGCTTCCTCGACAAGAAGGAGCTGCGGCGGTACGACCTGTTCTCCCAATTCGCGATCGGTGCGGCCGAAGAAGCGATTAGGGACGCCTGCCTCGCGAACAACTGGGACAAGGTGGACGTGAAGCGGGTCGGGGTCTTGATCGGGACCGGCACCGGCGGGGTCGCGACCTTTGAGGAGAACTGCCGGGCGCTGATCGAGAAGGGCCCGAGCCGCGTGTCGCCGTTCTTCATCCCGATGTACATGCCCAACGTCGCCGCCGCACTTATCTCGATGCGCTACGGCGCCAAGGGCCCGAACTATTGCACCACCTCCGCGTGCGCGTCCTCGGCGCATTCGCTCGCGGACGCTCTCCAGCTGATCCGGAACGGCCAGGCCGACGTGATGATCGCAGGCGGCGCCGAAGCCGCGATCACGCCCCTCGCGGTCGCGAGCTTCGCCAACATGAAGGCCCTGTCGGAGCGCAACGATGACCCGGCAACGGCGAGCCGGCCGTTCGACAAGGACCGGGACGGGTTCGTCATGGGCGACGGCGCTGCCGTGCTGGTGCTCGAGGACGAGGAGCACGCGCGCAAGCGCGGCGCCAAGATCTACGCCGAGCTCGCCGGATTCGGCATGACCGCCGACGCGTATCACATCACGGCGCCGGCGCCCGACGGCGCGGGCGCGCAGGACGCGATGCGGCTCGCGATGCAGGATGCCGGCGTGCGGCCGACGGAGGTGGGGTACATCAACGCCCACGGCACCTCCACGCCCTACGGTGATTCGGCGGAGACGGCGGCCGTGAAGACCGTGTTCGGCGACCACGCACGCAAGCTGATCTTCGGCTCCACCAAGTCGATGACCGGACATCTGCTCGGCGCGGCGGGCGCGCTCGAGGCGGCGTTTTGCGCGCTCGCTCTCCAGAGCGGGACCATCCCGCCAACCATTAACCAGTTCACGCCCGACCCGGCGTGCGATCTCGACTCGGCGCCGAACCACGCCGTGCGTCGCAAGGTGGACGTCGCCCTCTCCAACTCGTTCGGGTTCGGTGGGCACAACGTCACGCTGGCCGTGCGGCGGGCGGCGTGATGGACCGACAGTCGGACGGTCGGACAGCAGGACCGAACGACGCTGCACTCGCTCCTATCGCCACGAAAGTCGCCCGCGGCGAGCGCTTAAGCCGCGAAGACGCGCTCGCCCTCTTTGAGTCGAGTGACCTGCTCACGATCGGCCGGCTCGCGGACCGCGCGAACCGCGCCCGGAACGGCGACCGGGTCTACTTCGCCGCGAACCAGCACATCAACCCGACCAACGTGTGCGTGCTGCGGAACACCTGCGTGTTCTGCTCGTTTGCGCGCATGCCACAGGAGGATGGTGCCTACACGCGGACCCTCGAGGATGTCTTCGCCGAGGCGGACGCGGCACGCGACAACGCGACGCGCGAGTTCCACATCGTCGGGGGTCTCCATCCCAAGCTGCGCCTCGAGTACTACCTCGAGATGTTTCGGGGGCTCAAGGAGCGCCACCCCGGCGTCCACATCAAGGCGCTGACGGCGGTGGAGGTGGCGCACCTCGCACGCATCGAGCGCATGACGGTGCCCGACGTACTCGTCGCCATGCGCGAGGCCGGCGTGACGAGCCTCCCCGGGGGAGGGGCTGAGGTCTTCAGCCCTGCGGCGCGCGCGACGATCGCCGACAAGAAGCTCTCGGGAGAAGAGTGGCTGGCCGTGCACCGCGAGGCGCACCGGCTGGGCATTCCCTCCAACTGCACGATGCTCTACGGGCAGGTGGAGACGCTCGCCGACCGCGTGGATCACCTGCTCGCGTTGCGCGCGCTGCAGGACGAGACCGGCGGCTTCCTCACCTACATCCCGCTCGCGTACCACCCCGACCACAACGAGCTGGGCGCCGCGCTGGGCCGCGCCGGGACCGCCACGACAGGCGTGGACGACCTGAAGAACATCGCGATCGGACGGCTGGTGCTCGACAACATCCCTCACGTGAAGACGCACTGGCCGATGGTCACGCCGTTCATCTCGCAGGTCGCGCTGACGTTCGGGTGCGACGACCTCGAGGGCACGGTCGTCTTCGAGCGCGTCTACCACGAGGCGGGGGCGGGGACACCGATGTGGCTGTCGTACGACGAGATCATCGCGCTCATCCGCGGGGCGGGGAAGGTGCCGGCGGAGCGGGACTCGCTGTACCAGACGGTGCGGACCTTCGAAGATTACGTCCGAGGCGCGAGCCAGGCCGCCGTGCGGCCCCAGGGCCCCGCGGGCCCCACCTTCCACATCGAGCACCGCCGCAGCCCGACGCGGCGCAGTGCGCTCCCCGTGCTCGACGGCGTGGAATGAGACTCGGCCGCATCGGCTACATCAACTGCTACCCGGTCTACGGGGCGATCGACGGCGGCGCCGTGACCGCCCCGGCCGAGCTCGTGACCGGGACTCCCGCCGAGCTGAACGATCTGCTCATCGCCGGAGAGCTCGACGTCAGCGTGATCAGCGCGATCGAATACGCGCGGCACGCCCGGGACCTGGTGCTCCTCCCCGACCTCGCCATCTCGTGTGACGGTCCCGTGCAGAGCGTCGCCCTCTTCAGCAAGCTGCCGGTGGCACGTCTCGACCAGGCGACGGTGCTGCTCACCGCGTCGTCGCGCACGTCGGTGGCGCTGCTCGAGCTGCTGTGCCGGGAGGTGTGGCACGTGCGCCCCCGCTTCGCCCAGGCGCGCGCCGAGGCGAGTGATCTGGATGCGCTGGCAGGCCTCCCGCACGACGGGGTCCTGGTGATCGGCGATCCCGCGCTGCTGCTCGCGGCGCGGGGGACAGCGACCTATCCGCATCGCGTGGACCTGGGAGACGCATGGAAGCGCTGGACGGGGCTGCCGTTCGTGTTCGCCGTGTGGGCGGCGCGGCGCACCGCCGACCCCGCTGCCGTGCGGGCGATACACGAGGCGCTGCTCGCTGCGCGGGCGTGGGGGCTCGCACACCTCGACGTCCTGGCCGAGCGCGCGACGCGCGCCACGGGCGTTCCCAGCGATGAGTGCCGCGCGTACTTCGCCGGTCTCGACTACGCGCTCAGCTACAAGCATCTCGCCGGGCTGACCGACTTCTTCCGCCGGCTCGCGGCGCAGGGGATCGTGCCCGACGGCTCGCTTCAGTTCCTCCAGGTGGCCTGATGGTCGATCGCACCTCGTCCGAGTTCCGCTCTTATGTCGAGCTGTACGACCGGGCGTCGCTGCTCGAGCTGGGCGGGCTCGCCGACGCGGCGCGCTGGAAGCTGCATCCCGAGCGTGTCGTCACCTACATCATCGACCGCAACATCAACTACACGAACGTGTGCG
The DNA here is from genome assembly GCA_003221005.1 of Gemmatimonadota bacterium. Taxonomy (GTDB): domain Bacteria; phylum Gemmatimonadota; class Gemmatimonadetes; order Gemmatimonadales; family GWC2-71-9; genus AG25. The sequence continues at coordinate 7,637 of QHTZ01000079.1, read as the reverse complement.
TCGCGGACTGCAAGTTCTGCGCGTTCTACCGCCGGCCCAAGCACGCGGAGGGCTACGTCCTCTCGTTCGAGGAGATCGGCCGCAAGATCGACGAGGTCAAGGCGCTGGGGGGCGTGCAGATCCTGATGCAGGGCGGGCACAACCCCTACATCCCGTTCGAGTGGTACCTCGACCTGCTGCGCTACATCAAGCGCAATCACCCGATTCACATCCACGGCTTCTCGCCCTCCGAGGTGGACTTCTTCGCGGGGCGGTTCGGGATGACGATCCAACAGGTGATCAAGGAGCTGGTGGCCGCGGGGTTGGACTCGATTCCCGGGGGCGGCGGCGAGATCCTGGTACAGGAGATCCGCGACCGCGTCGCCCGGAAAAAGGCGGGTGCAGACCGCTGGCTCGAGGTGATGGAGATCGCGCATCGGCTCGGCTTGAGGACGTCCGTGACGATGATGTACGGCCTCGGCGAGACGACGGCCGACCGCATCGAGCACCTGTTCCGCGTGCGCGAGGTGCAGCGCTGCAGCGGCGGCTTCACAGCCTTCATCTGCTGGCCGCTGCAGCCCGAGCACAGCGCCATGGCGGACATGCCGAAGACCGACGCGGTGACCTACCTCCGAACGCAGGCGATCGCCCGCATCGTGCTCGAGGAGGTGCCGAACATCCAGGCGTCGTGGGTGACGATGGGGCCGAAGATCGGCCAGGTGGCGCTGCGCTTCGGGGCGAACGACTTCGGCTCGCTCATGATGGAGGAAAATGTCGTGTCCGCCGCGGGCACGACGTACCGCCTGACGCTCCCCGAAATGCGGCGCCTCATCGCCGATGCGGGGTATACGCCCAAGCAGCGCAGGCAGGACTACACGATCCTCGACGACGCCGCGTGAGGGGGCGAGGGACGGCGGAAGGGGGAAGGGTACGTGCCTGAGGTGCTGATAATCGTAGGATCCGACAGCGACAAACCGAGGATCGAGCCCGCCCTGGAAGTGCTCAGCAAGGCGGGCATTTCGTACGAGCTCCACGTCTCTTCCGCGCACCGCCAACCCGATCAGACTGCCGAGCTGGTGAAGGGCGCGCGCGCGAAGGGCTTCAAGGTGGTGATCGCCGGGGCGGGGCTCTCGGCCGCGCTGCCGGGCTTCGCCGCCTCGCTCACCGATCTTCCCGTGATCGGCGTCCCCTTCGCCGTGGGCGCGCTCAACGGGCTCGACGCGCTGCTCGCGACCGCGCAGGTCCCCCCAGGCGTGCCCGTCGCCACCGTGGGGATCGACAACGCCAAGAACGCCGCCCAGCTCGCGATCCGGATCCTCAAGATCTAGATGCGCGTCGGCGTCGGCTACGACTCGCATCGCTTCACTCAGGGTCGCAAGCTGATCCTCGGCGGGGTGGAGATTCCGCACCCCCAGGGCCTGGCTGGCCACTCGGACGCGGACGTGGTCGCGCACGCGCTCACGGACGCGGTGCTCGGCGCCGCCGGGTTGGGGGACATCGGGGCCCTGTTCCCCGATACCGATCCCCAGTGGCAGAACGCCAGCTCCATTTATCTCCTGAACCAGGCGTACCTGCAGGTGCTCGAGCTCCGCCTCCACTTCGTGAACGCCGACATCACGGTCATCGCCGAGCAGCCGCCGATCGCGCTGTACGTGGACGAGATGCGTGAGAAGCTCGCGGGCGCGCTGCTCGCGGGTCCCTCAAGCGTGTCGGTGAAGGGGAAGACGAACGAGAAGATGGGATTCATTGGGCGGGGCGAGGGGATCGCGGCGATCGCGGTGGCGGTGCTGGAGCCGGCGCACTGACCGATTTCCTGCAGTTCCTCGAAGGTCTACCCACCGGCTATCTGTACGGGCTGATTGCGATCGTCTCGGCCCTCGAGAACGTGTTTCCGCCCCTCCCCGCCGACACCGCCGTCGCGCTCGGCGCCTTCCTGGCGGGACGGGGGAGGCTAGACGGCTGGGCCGTGTTTGCAGTCAGCTGGGGCGCGAACGTCGCCACGGCGGCCGCCGTGTACGATCTGGCGCGCCGCTACGGCCGGGCGGTGTTCCGCGGGGCGATCGGGCGCAAGCTCCTCCCCGAGCCGGTGCTGGCGCACCTGGAGCGCGAGTACCACCGCCACGGGACCTACGGGATCTTCCTGAGCCGCCTCTTGCCGGTGTGGCGTGCGGTGGTGCCGCCGTTCGCGGGGATCGCAGGGCTCGCGCCCGCGCGCGCGGTGATTCCGCTCGCGCTCGCGTCCGGGTTGTGGTACGGGGCGCTCACGTTTCTCGTCATGCGCCTCGGGACGAACTTCGAGGTCGTGTTGGCCCACCTCGGGCGGTTGAACCGCGCGCTGGGCGGAGTGGCGCTCGTCGTCTTGGTGGCGCTTGCGGTGCTCGTGTGGCGGAGGATGCGGCGGTAGCCGGAATCGGTAGCTGGCGCACTCCCACCGCCCAGCCGCATATTGCCGACATTCATCTCATGAAGCACGCTGCGTGGCTTCTCTCCCCCGGTGCGGCGCTCGCCCTAGCGCTTGTGCCCGTGTCCGTGTCTGGCCAGGCGTCCACTTCCGCCCGCGACGAAGTCGTCTGGCACTGGTTCGCTGATTGCGCGGGCGGCGACTCCCTCGTTCTTGACGTCACACTCGACGGCAAGCCCATCTACAGCTCGGCGTTCCCCATTTGCCGACTGCACCGCGGGGCGATCAAGCCGGAGCCGCAGCAGCGACTCCTCCAGCTGCGATTTAACGGGGTCCCTCGCCGTTTTGGGGCCCGGCACCCGTCAACGGACACGGTGTCGATCCAAGGCAACATCTGGGAGGCCGGCGGCGAACGGCATGCCATATTGCTGGGCGTCTCATTCGCGACCGAGGACAAGGTGCTGCTCAACACGGTCCACCTGGCGCAAGCCAACGCCGCATCGCGGTCTGAGCGGGTCCGCGGCCTCGTGATCACGACGCGCCCGGTACGGCGGGGCGATGGGATGCCGCGTAACAAGGGCGTGAAGACGCCGGTAGCCCCAAAGCCCATTAGCCCTGCAGGAGAATCCATGAGCACCAATGCGCTCCGAACCTGAGTCCTTCCGTGCCCGCACGCTCTCGGCCTCGCTGACCGTGAAGGATCTCGCAAAGAGCTTGGCCTGGTACCACGATGTGGTCGGATTCAGTGTCGAGCGGGAGCATCGGCGCGAGGGAACGCTGCGCGCGATTTCGCTCAGCGCCGGGGACGTCCGAATCTTGATCAATCTGGATGACGGAGCCAAGGGATGGGACCGGGCCAAGGGCGAGGGATTCTCGCTGCAGATGACGACTGACCAGAACGTCGACGAAATGGCGCAGCGGATCAAGCAGCGCGGCGGCACGCTCGAATCGGAGCCCGCCGACATGCCTTGGGGGGCGCGCATGTTCCGGTTGCGCGACCCGGACGGGTTCAAGCTGACGATCTCGTCGGCGCGTGCTTCGTCCTAAGCGCCCCGCAACTTCGGCCCAACCCGCTTAGGCTGGGGACTCCAGGCCGCAGTCGCGCAGAGAGTGACTCACCGATGAAGAGTGTCGTCGAACTCGATATCAATGTGCCGTTCTGAGGAAGTCTTCAGATTCAACGGTCCAGTCAACAAGCTATTTGGCCTGATCGCGCAGCGAGCCATTCGGGCCGCACACCGTCGGCACATGGAGGCGTTCACGCGTTTTGCAGAACGACGCGGCTAAGGGTGTCCGCGCCCTTGCGCCAGCGAGCGAGTCGCCCGCAGCTTAGGTGCGATCCGTAGGCCGACGGCTCAAGCGGAAGGGACGTCACTCATGAAGAAGAACCTTGGTCTGCTCCTGTTAGGCATCTGGCTTGTCGTGCATGGACTCATCCAGGTCGTGAACTTCAGCTTCTCGGGCCTCAGCACCGTGATGGCGATTTTGGCGATCGTCTCCGGGGCGTTGATCATCGTGGGCCGGTGAAGCGCTCGCGGCCAGGCAGCCCCCCGGAGATCGAGTGTGTCTGATGGTCCGCCACGTCCTCGTGACCCTCCTTCTCCTGCCCTCGGGCGTCACTGCCCAGGAGGCCCCGTCCCGGGCGTGCGCCGACGCTAAGACCACGGTCGACATGGAGCGGTGCGCCTCTCGCGTGCTTGCGGAAGCCAAGAGCAACCTGAGCAAATACCTTCACGAGGCGCGACGAGTCACCACCAATCGCGCCCTGCTCGACAGCGCGCAAGCGGCGTGGGAGCGCTACCGAGATCTCACGTGCCGTGCCGCGGGACGTCAACACGTGGACATCCTCAATTGCCTGAGTGCCCTCACTCGGCGTCGCGTTCGCGAGCTCTACGACCATTACCTGACGGGAACGAAGACCGGTGTGCCGCCGCCGAACGAATGAGGCGCTGCCGCGGTTGATCGTTCCAGTGGAGCCTTGAGTGCCGCGCGCTCGAGAGGAGACGATGTCGACACGACAGACGACCGACGACACGCGGATTGAATCCATCAAAATCGGCCCCGACGATCCGCGCTATCTCACGGTGGTCGGGAAGCGCTTCAACAAGCTGTTCCGCGCGAGCCCGGACTACGTCCGGCTCGTCAGCTCGACCGACGAGGTGGTAGCGGCGGTAGCGGAGGCGGTGCGGGAGGGACGGCGCCTCGCCGTGACGAGTGGCGGGCATTGCCTCGAGGGATTCGTATCGGATCCTGAGGTCCGGGTGATCATCGATGTCTCGCCGATGAAGCGCGTGTACTACGACGCGGCCAGGGGCGCCGTGGCGGTCGAAGCGGGCGCCACGGTGGGCGAGACGTTCCGGGCGCTGTTCGAGACGTGGGGAGGAGTGATACCGCTCGGCGAATATCCCGAGATCGGCATGGGCGGGCATGTGGTCGGTGGTGCCTTTGGCTTCCTCTGCCGCGAGCTCGGCCTCGCGGCGGATTATCTGTACGCCGTCGAGGTAGTGACCGTGGACGAGCGCGGACAGGCAAGCAGCGTGGTGGCGACCCGGGACACCTCGGACCCGCATCGCGACCTCTGGTGGGCGCATACCGGCGGCGGCGGTGGCAACTTTGGCGTCGTCACCCGGTACTGGTTCAGGTCGCCCGGCGCATCGGGCGAGGATCCCGCCAGGTTGTTGCCTCCCGCACCGCAGTCGATCACTACTTTCAAGGCGGAATGGAGCTGGGGCGACATTGACCAGCCCTCCTTCCTGCGCCTCCTCAGGAACCACGGGACCTGGTGCGAGCGAAACAATGGGGCCGATTCCCCGTACGCCTCTCTGTGGACCCTCTTCGAGCTCCATCGTAAGCAGTTCGGGAAGATCATCATCCGCGGTGTGAGCACGGCCGGCGCCGCCGCCGAGCGGCAGGTGGATGACCATCTCGCGGCGCTGGGCGAGGGGGCTGGCGCACCGCAGGCCAAGGAGCTCGCGCGGATGTCGGTGAAGGACGCGCTGCTGAAGAAACCGTTGACGGATCGCCAGATGGGAGTGGCATACGATTATCTGACCCGCAACGACCACGACGTCATGGGTGGGATGTTGGGGCTCGCAACCTATGGTGGGCGAATCAATACCGTCGCGCTTGATGCCACCGCCTCCGCCCAACGCGATGCGATTCTCGACCTGGCATGCAACACGGGCTGGCTGGATCCGCGTGTCGAGGCGAAGAACCTGACATGGGTCCGGGCGTTCTATCGGGATCTGTTTGTGGAGAGCGGGGGCGTGCCGGTCCCGGGCGAAACCTATGATGGCGCGCTCATCAATCATCCCGACGCCGACCTCGCGGACTCGAGGCTCAATACCTCCGGCGTGGCCTGGCACACACTGTATTACAAGGCGAGCTACCCGCGGTTGCAGCGGATCAAGGCGCGGTGGGACCCGCGCAATGTCTTCCGGCATGCGTTGTCCATTCGGGCGGAATGACTGTGGCGCCCGCTCGCCTCGACCACCGGTTCGCCATCCGTTGCGCATGCGGGGGAGCGCCTCCACCTTAAGCGCGATCACGCCATGACCTTCAAGCCCGCAATCTGGTACCCGATCGCCCTCGTGCTAACCGCCATCAACTTGGCTGGAGCCGGCTTCGCGGCTGGAACAACCGAGCCGTGGCATGCCACGATTCACGCGGTGCTCGCTTTGGGGTTCGGGTTATGGGCCCAGCGCCTGCGGCGGGCCCCCGGCGGGAGCGATGTCGAGGCTCGGCTCGAAGCGCTCGAAGCCGAAGTGAGCAAGCAGCGGCAGGAGCTGACTGAGGCGCAGGAGCGCCTCGACTTCACCGAACGGCTGCTGGCGCAAGGACGGGAAGCGCGGCGAGTAGGTCCGGAACGTTAGGGTTAGCCATGGCCTTCAACGAAAAGCTCGCTACTCGCATCCGCAAGCGACTCGGCAAACGTCCCGGCCTCACCGAGAAGCGCATGTTCGGAGGCCTCGCCTTCCTGCTCCACGGCAACATGTGCTGTGGCGTACACGGCCAGGAAATGATTGTACGTCTTGACCCCGAGGACACCAACCGGGCGCTCAAGCAACCTCACACGCGCGTGTTCGATCTATCGGGCGGCCGGCCGATGAAGGGTTGGATTCTCGTGCAGCCGCCAGGCCTAGCCCGCTCGGATGGGCTCGCGAAGTGGGTTACCACCAGTCTCAAGTACGCTGCTTCTCTGCCACCCAAGTGATGAGCTCGATCAAGAGAATGCCATGAACAAGTAGAGGAACACAATGGAAACCCAGAGACTGCTGATCGTCCTCACGGCCGCAAATCTAAGCCTCCTCGGGTATCAATTGGTTCAACCTCATTCAAGTGGGGCAGCGACGGTCGATGTGCCGGCCGTGATCCGCGGCCGCGCGCTCGAAATCGTCGATGACCGTGGCAGAGTTCGCGCGAGCCTGTCCGTACTCCCGGAGGATCCCAAGGTCATCTGGAACGGCAAGCCATATCCCGAAACCGTGCTGCTGCGGTTGATGAGCCCGGATGGACGGCCCAACGTAAAACTCGGAGCATCCAAGCGCGGAGCTGGGCTGCTGATTGGCGGCGAGTCCGACCCAACATACATCCAGGTCATAGCGGAAGGTGGGGAGAGCAGGCTGAAGCTGATAAACAAGGAGGGTCTTGAGCGGCTGATTAAGCCATGAGCTCGACCCGCGTCAGGCGCCGCGTGAACGCGCCCCGCGCGAGCGTGTATCGTGCGCTGCTCGATGCGCGCGCGGTCGCGCAGTGGATGGTGCCGACCGGCATGACCAGCCACGTCCATGCGTTCGACGCCCGCGAAGGTGGCTCCTTCCGGATCTCGCTCACCTACGACGCACCGACGGAGAGGGGCAAGACGACCGCGCGCACCGACACGTACCACGGCCGCTTCGTGAAGCTCGTGACGAACGAACGGGTTGTCGAAGTGGTCGAGTTCGAGACCACAGATCCCGCGCTGCGCGGCGAGATGACGATCACGATCGCGCTCGCCGATGCAGACGGCGGCACCGATGTCCTCGCCGTGCACGATGGGCTACCGCGAGGCCTGCCGCCCGCCGACAACGAGGCCGGGTGGCGGTCGTCACTCGCGAAGCTCGCGGCGCTCGTCGAGGCGGGCTAGGAGACGCCTGAACCTTGCTCGGCTTAGCCGCTTCGCGGCCGCCCTGTTACTCGGGATGGTCAGCGGTGCGCTCTTCCTCGGCGTCGGCGGGCGCCTCGTGATGCACGCGTTCGCGCTCGCGACCGCGCAGTC
>QHTZ01000121.1 GCA_003221005.1 Gemmatimonadota bacterium | reverse complement strand
GCCTGTTCGTCGTCACCGTGGCGCTCTGGATGGCGTTCTTCGACGCAATCATCCCGGGGGGCACGGGGGAGCTGAACTGGCGCGTCGTGCTGGGCCTCGTCGTGGGGTTCGTCGGTACGGCGCTCCTGGTCGGCGCGTCGCCGCGGGAGCTGCTGCACGCGGACTTACGTGGGCCGATCGCCCTCACCTGCGCGAGTGCTTCGTGGTCGCTCGGCTCTGTGTACGCCAAGCGCCACCCCACGGAGGCGAGCCCGTACATGGGCGCGGCCGTCCAGATGCTCGTGGGCGGCGCCGCGGTCGCGCTCGCCGGGTCGCTGCTGGGCGAGTGGTCGGCGTGGCACCTGTCCCCCCGGGGCGCGGCCGCGATCGGCTATCTCGTGGTCTTCGGGTCGATCGTCGGGTACAGCGCGTACGTGTACGCGCTGCACCACGCGTCGCCCACGATTGTCGGCACCTACGCCTACGTCAATCCGGTGATCGCGGTGTTCCTCGGGTGGCTGCTGCTCCACGAGCCGATCACTGCGCGGACGCTCGTCGCGACCTCGCTCATCCTCGGCGCGGTCGTATGGATCCAGTTCGCGGGAGGGCTGGCGGTTGGGCGGTCGCGCGGTCGGGCGGTCGGCGAGCCGGTCCGCCAGGCCACACCGTGATCGCCGGGCGACTCACTCCACCGGGGGGTCGACTGGCTGCGGCTTCAGTACGGTCGCGCGGCGACCGGGCTTGGGCAGCTGCGTGCCGACCTTCCCTTCCTCGGTGGCCTTGAAAGACCGGACCGTGTGGTACGCGAGGTCCACGTCGGGACACTGCGCGAACTCGGTGAGGATGTCCTCCCAGATGGCGTGCTCCGTACCGCGCCGCTTGCGCGGCTCGATCAGATAGCGGATCGTGAGCAGCACGCCGCTGTCGGTCGCCTTGGTGTAGACGATCGGCGTGAGCTTCGTGTAGTTGATCAGGTACTGGCGGGACGCGCTCAGGAGGTCCTGCTCCGCCTGCGCCGTCAGGTGCTCGGCGTGCTTGAACGCGATGCGCGTGAGAATGTCTTTCGCCTTCTTCCAATCGCTCTCGAAGGTGACGAGCACCGGCACCTCATTCCAGATGTACTTGAAGCCCTTGTCGTAGTTCGCGAGCGGCTCGGTGAACACGCGGCCGTTCGGGATGTGGATGATCCGCCCGGTGGACTGGTCGGCGTCCACCCAGTTGCCGATCTCGTTCAAGGTGAATTGAAACAGCCGCAGGTCGATCACGTCGCCCGCGTGGGGGCCGATCTGGATCCGCTCGCCCACGTCGAACGGGTGGCGCCACACGATGTACGCCCAGGCGGCGAGGTTGGCGACGGGGTCTTTCAGGGCGATCGCCAGTCCGGCGGAGAGGAGGCCGAAGAAGGTCACCAGCGTCTGCATCCCTGCGAACCAGGTGCGGCCGACGACGACAATGCCGACCGCCAGCGTGGCGTAGGTGACCACCTTGCGCCAGCGATACCGGGCCCAGGGGTCGGTCACGCGGCGGTAGGCAAGGCTGAGGACGATCCGATGCAGGGCCCAGAGCACCGCGATCGAGATCGCGCTGATCAACAGCTTAGTCTCGAGCTCGGGGCTCAAGCCGTGCGCCTGAAGCCACTCACTCATGGTGGGTCGGGGGTCATAGGCGACCCCAAGCTATGTGACGACCGTTCGGACTTCAACGCGTCAGGGGGTGAGGCCCCGCCGATCCAGGCTGCGATACTGAATCGCCTCGCTCACATGCTTGGCCGCGAGCCCCGGCGCGCCCGCGACGTCAGCGATGGTGCGCGCGATCTTGAGTATCCGGTGATACGCCCGCGCCGACAGCCCGAGCCGCGTGATCGCCGTGCGGAGTCGATGTCGATCCGGTCGAGCAACGGACCGGACACGCGCGCGACGTGGCGCTCTACGCCGAGGGTCCCGCAGGAGCTACCCGAAGGCGCTTCGGAGTCTCGGCGACCAACTCCGGAAGCGGCGGCTCGATCTGGGGCTACGACAGAAGGACTTGGCCAGAGAACTCGGCGTGGAGGAAACGACGTGAACAACTGGGAACGGCACCGGACAGAACCGGGGTGGCGGCTGCTTGCCCGGATACTTCCGTTCCTCAGCGACGCCCCTTGAGCTACAACCCCCTTTTTAGGAAGCCCGGCCGTAGAGGCAGCGGGGACACTTGGTGCTCGCGGCCCGGCCAGCTACGGCCCAGGAGCGTCGCGGAGAGGCCCAGCGAAAAGACCAAGTCGTTCTGGAACCCTCCTCCCGAGATTTCATAATGGTGGTCCTCGAGTTCCGCCCGAATCGCAAGGGGGGGCACGAGCAGGAAACGAGCACCTAGGCCTACCACCGGCCCCCAGCCGGTAGTACTCCCAGGGAGTCCGCCGTAGGCGAGTCTCGATGCGTTCAGGGCGGCGTAGGCGTCACCTCCATGAGCGACGAACGAGAAACCAGCCGCG
>QHTZ01000088.1 GCA_003221005.1 Gemmatimonadota bacterium | reverse complement strand
CGGTGTCTGCGCGGCTTGGCCCCGGCAGAGGGGTGGCGCGCCAGGGGCGAGAACGGCGAGTCCGATCAGCAGGCCGGAGCGTGACACGGGAGGTCCTCGTTCAGCTCGTCGCAGTCATGAACGACCCCACGAAGGCCATGGGAATGACGTACGGAGATACGCGCCGCGACGCGCTCTGACAAGGCGCGGCTGCCGCTTGACGCGGGCGCGCGGCCCATGCAGGGTTGCCGTGTCCATCAGCGGCCGAGGTGATATGCGCGCGTCGGTGCAGTCGCTCGGGTCATTGGTCGTCGTCCTGCTCGTCGCCGTGCCCGAGGAGCCGCCGGCCCTGCGCGGCTACGGCGCACCCGCGTCCCGGATCGAGCGGGACTGGGAAGCCAAGTTCCGTGCGATCTCGAGCCCTGACACGCTGCGGGAGACGATGCGGCACCTCTCCGCCCGGCCGCACCACGTGGGCTCCCCCTACGACAAGGCGAACGCCGAATGGATTCTCGCGCGCTTCCGGTCGTGGGGTCTCGACGCCGCCATCGAGAACTTCGAGGTGCTGTTCCCCACGCCGCGCGAGCGCGCGGTGGAGCTCGTGCAGCCGACAAAGTTCGCGGCCCGCCTCGTCGAGGGCCCCGTAGCGGGTGACCCCACGTCGTCCCAGCAGCAGGAGCAGCTCCCCACCTACAACGCCTACTCGGCGGACGGCGACGTCACGGGGCCACTCGTGTACGTCAACTACGGGGTTCCCGCGGACTACGAGCGCCTGGAGCGCATGGGCGTGTCCGTGAAGGGGGCGATCGTCATCGCCCGCTACGGCGGGTCGTGGCGGGGCATCAAGCCGAAAGTGGCGGGCGAGCACGGCGCGGTGGGGTGTCTCATCTATTCCGATCCGCGGGACGACGGCTACCAGGCCGGGGACGTGTTCCCGCAGGGGCCGTGGCGGCCGCAGGATGGGGTGCAGCGCGGCAGCGTCATGGACATGCCGCTCTACCCCGGCGATCCACTCACCCCGGGGGTCGGGGCGACGCGCGCGGCGAAGCGCCTTGCACTCGCGGACGCGCCTACGCTGACCAAGATCCCGGTGCTGCCGATCTCCTACGGCGACGCACAGCCGCTCCTCGCGGCGGTGCGCGGGCCCGTGGCGCCTCCAGAGTGGCGCGGCGGCCTTGGGATCACATACCACGTCGGCCCTGGCCCGGCGAAAGTGCATCTGCGCGTGCGCTCCGACTGGAGCACCCGCACGCTGTACGACGTGATCGCGCGGATCCCCGGCACCGGCGCGCCGGATCAGTGGATCATCCGGGGCAACCACCACGACGCCTGGGTCAATGGCGCTCAGGATCCGCTGTCGGGGCAGGTTGCGCTGCTCGACGAAGCACGCGCGCTCGGGGCGCTCGTGCGGCAGGGGTGGCGCCCGCGACGCACGATCATCTACGCGGCGTGGGATGGGGAGGAACCGGGCCTGCTCGGCTCGACGGAGTGGGTCGAGGCGCACGCCGACGAGCTCGCCACCCGCGCCATCGCCTACTTGAACAGCGACACCAACGGCCGCGGCTACCTCTCCCTGGCCGGCAGCCACAGCCTGGAGAAGTTCATCAACGCCGTGGCGCGCGAGATCAGCGATCCGGAAACGGGCCTCAGCGTCTGGAAGCGCGAGCAGCTGCGGCGCATCGCCCTGGCTCCCTCGGCAGAGGAGCGCCGCGATGTGCGCGAGCGGGAAGACTTGCGCATCGACGCCCTGGGATCCGGGTCGGATTACACACCGTTCCTGCAACATGCCGGCATCGCCGCGCTGAACCTGGGTTACGGGGGCGAGACGGGCGGCGGCATCTACCATTCCATCTACGACGACTTCTACTGGTACACCCACTTCGACGACACGTCGTTCGTCTACGAGCGCGCGCTCTCTCAGACCATGGGGACGGCCGTGATGCGCATGGCTGATGCGGAGATCCTGCCGTACGACTTCACGAACCTGGCGGAAACGGTGCACCGCTACGCCGCGGACCTGCGCGAACTCTGGACGAAGCAGCTGGACGAGGTCCGCGAGCGGAACCGTGAGCTGGAGGAGGGCGTCTTCACGGCGACCGCCGACCCGCGGGTGACGTCGGTGCCGCCCCGCCCCGAGTCGCTGCCGCCGCATCTCAACTTCGCGCCGCTCGAAAACGGCGCCGACGCGCTCGCGCGGAGCGCGGCTCGCTACGAGCGGGCCCTCGCCACGGCGCAGGCCGACGGGGGCGCCGCCCTGGGCCGCCCCGACGCGGGCGGCGTAAATGAGTTGTTGCTGCGGAGCGAGCGCACGCTCACGCGGCCAGGCGGGCTCCCCGGCCGGCCCTGGTTCCGGCATCTCCTCTACGCTCCGGGTCGCTACACCGGCTACGGCGTGAAGACCGTCCCCGGCGTGCGGGAAGCGATCGAGCAGCGGCGCTGGAGTGAAGCTGAGGAGCAGGTCCGGGTGGTAGGCGGCGCCCTCGTCGCCACGGCAGCGCTCGTCGACTCGGCGGCGGTTCGCCTCGAGGCACTGGCGCGCCGCTGACGCGGTCCTTGACAGCCCCGCCGACCAAGTGCGAGGTTATGCGCTGGGCGCGCCGACCCCGGCGGGCCTGACGGCGATCTACGGCCTACCCACTGTTACAACGGAGGCGTCTGTGCGTTTTGCCCGCTTCGCGGCGGTTGCCGCGCTTGTGACGTTCACCCGGTGCGGAGCGATCCAGCCGGTCAAAGTCTTTACGCCCACGCCCTCGGACGCACATCAGGTAGTGATCTGGGATTACAAGTTCCAACCCGAGCAGCTGACGGTCCCGGTCGGGACGACGGTCACCTGGGTGAACCGCGACATGGCTCCGCACACCGCGACTCACAGGACTTACAGCGACGAGCCGTTTGACACCGGCAGCATGCCAAGCGAGCAGACGTACTCGCACACGTTCCGCAGGGCGGGTACGTACGCGTACCTGTGCGCTCTCCATCAGGGCATGAGAGGGACGATCGTCGTACAGTAGCCGTCTCATCCGAGGGGCGTCATGCGTGTTCATTTCTGCCCCCGGAAGGAGGTGCGAGACGCCCTACTGGCACGCCCCGTTCTACGTCCGTGCCGAGCGCTGTCTGTTCAGTCGCCAACCTGACGACAAGGCTCTGCTGACGAGTCCGCCCGGACGTCTCACGTGCATCGGGGATTTTTCGCGGTACTGGTCCTTGTTCTCGCCGTCGGGCCAGTCGCCGGGCAGGAAGGCGCAGCGCCCTACCGCGTCAGGTGGGGTGACGCGGCGTCCGTGGGGACAGCCGGTGTGTTCTACGTGCTGCCCGCAGCGCTGGGCTTACCGCATGGGGCCCCAGCCTGCGCTCCCTGCGATCCGGCCACGCTCCCCGGCCTGGATCGGTGGGCGCTCGGGCCTGTCTCAGAGACAGGGGACGTCGCGAGCGATGTGGTCCTCATCGGCGTCGCGGGGTTCACGGCGTTGGCCGGCCTGCACGGCCTGCCGGCTCAGCAGTGGCACGGCAACTTCGCCGTGTTCGCGAATGCCGCGAGCTGGACCGCGGCCTCAACGGAATGGCTCAAGGTGCTCGCGCGCCGCAAGCGACCGGTGCTGTACACGAGCGCTGCGGTGACGGCGGCGAGCGATCCGGAGAGTCAACAGTCCCTGCCCTCTCTGCACGCCTCCCTCGCGTTTGCGGCGGCGACGTCCTACCTCATCATCGCGCGACGGCAGCATTTGCTACACCGCACGCGGAACGCGCTCCTCCTCTATGCGGGTGCGGTGGTTGTGGCTGCACTCCGTGTCGCGGGCGGCCAACATTTTCCAACGGACGTGCTGACTGGCGCTGCCCTCGGCAGCGGGATCGGTTGGCTCGTGCCGACCATTCATCCGACCCAGCCCTGATCTGCGGGGCATCCCCGGGCGGCGGCAGTCAATCTCCTGGTGCCGCCTGGGGCCGTGATGGCTGGCACATGGCGTAAGGTCGGTGCCCTGATGCACGTACAGGGGGTCGGCGCCCCTGTCGCTCGCGGACTTGCGAGACCCTTCGGGCGGTGGGGGGCGCGGATAGGTTCTGCGGCAAACACTCCGGCAAAGCGTCTCATAACTCGGAACAGGCAGAGCCGGTTACAGTCGCGCAGCGGATGACCAATCCGCTGTTCACGCTGCCGGCCTGCCAAGATCGCTTCTGCACCCGTGATCGAACATTCGCGGGCGGAGGGAAGCTTGGTCAGAAGTCCGCGACGAACCTGTGCTCCAAAACCCTCTCCTCGGGCTGTTTGCCGAAGAGTCCCCTGACGAGCATGCTCTCCCCGTCCTCGTGCATCCGGAGTCGCGGGCCGTCGAGACGTTGGTATCCCGAATGGCGCCAGATTTTCACAAGAGCGCTGAGGGCAGAGTTGTGCTCTGGATCGCCTCGGCAGCTCCCGCAAGTCGTGGCTCTCGGCGTTGGACCGCGCCGCGCACGAGGGCACGGACGCGCTACGAAAGGTCGTCCGGCCGCAACTCCTCGGCCGCATCCCGCACGACCTCAGGCGCACGGCCGTCAGGAACCTAGAACGCGCCGGGGTGCCGCGCTCCGTGGCGATGAAGCTCACCGGCCACAAGACGGAGGCCGTGCACCGCCGCTACGCCATCGTGGCCGAGCAGGACTTGGAAGAGGGCGTCGCCAAGCTCTCGGCGCTGCGCGGCGGCGCTCCCGCGCAGGCGTGCACCGGGACTAACGGCGGGACTAACCAAGCGGGAGGCGCGCGGTGATCGGATGGGCACCTACTCAGGAGCCCCGTCACGACGGGACGGAGCGAGTGGCCAGGGGCAGAATCGAACTGCCGACACGCGGATTTTCAGTCCGCTGCTCTACCAACTGAGCTACCTGGCCGGGTGATGCAGGAGGAGAACTTAGCGGGCCCCACGACGCGGTGGGAGTGCGGGTCGATCATTACCCGGCGATGCTTTGTCCTTGACAGCTCCGTCAGGAGGGGCTTGGATGGGGCCTCGATGCTCTGGCCCCGCAAGCTCCGGCCGTCGAGCTGGGCGGCCGCGCTGGCTCCTCGGCTGGCGCACTCCCCGCTCGCCAACCCCTGGCTCATCGGCCGGCTGGTCGAGCTCGGCGGGAACCGTGTGACCACCGACGGCCTGACGTTCTCGCTCGACAACCCGCGGATCACGACGCGCGACAAAAGCATGGTCTACCTCGGGCGCCACGAGGTGCCGGAGCTCGCCTTGGTGCACGCGCACCTGGTCGCCGATCTTCCGGTCATCGAGCTCGGAGGCGGCATCGGGTTCGTGTCGTGCTACATCAATCGCAACCTGGCGCACCCCTGCGACCACATCGTGGTCGAGGCGAATCCCGAGCTGATTCCGACATTGGAGATCAACCGCCGGCTCAACCGGCGCGAATTCCAGATCCGGAGCGCGGCGCTGGCCTACGGCCCGGAGGAGACGGTGCTCGCGATCCGTTCGTGGGTCGTGAGCATGGTGGGCGGGCACGGGACACGGCAGGTCCCGGTAGCGACGACGACGTTAGCGCAGCTGTTGCAGGAGAGCGGGTTTGCGCACATCAATCTCGTCGTGGACATCGAAGGAGGCGAAGCGGATCTCGTGGAGCACGAAGGAAGGGTGCTCAGCGAGCGGGTACGGACCCTGATCCTTGAGACGCACCCGCCCTTCACCGGCGAGGAACGGGCGGCTCGGATGATCGCCGCCATCGGGGCGCTCGGCTTTGCCGAGGTGGGGCGGGCTCAGCGGGTCCTCGCCTTCGACAACCTGGCGCTCGCGCCCTAGCTTCCGCCTCATGCCGCGCCCCGAGTTCCCCAACCTCACCGTGCTGAGTCACCCCCTGATCCAGCACAAGCTTACAATCCTGCGCGACAAGCGCACCAGCACGCGCGACTTCAAGCAGCTCGTGAACGAGATCGCGATGCTCATGGCGTACGAGGTCACGAAGGACCTGCCGCTCGAGCCGCTCGAGATCGAGACGCCGCTCGAGCGGATGCGCGGCGCCCAGGTCGCGGGGAAGAAGCTCACGCTCGTGCCTATCCTGCGGGCGGGCCTCGGCATGGTGGACGGCATCTCGCAGCTCATTCCGTCGGCGCGTGTCGGGCATATCGGGCTGTACCGCGACCACGACAGCCTGCGTCCGGTGGACTACTACTTCAAGATTCCCGCGGGCGAGCACGACCGCGCCTTCTTCGTCCTCGACCCGATGCTCGCGACGGGCGGCTCCGGCGCCGCTGCCGTCACGGCCCTCAAGCACGCCGGCGCCGGGCGCATCCGCTTCCTCTGCCTCGTCGCGGCACCCGAGGGCGTGCGCACCATGCTCGCAGCCCACCCCGACGTCCCTGTCTACGCCGCGGCACTCGACCGCCAGCTGAACGACAAGGGCTACATCCTCCCCGGGTTGGGGGACGCCGGCGATCGACTATTCGGCACCGGGCGGGGTTGACAGTTTTCGTCACATCAGTTAAAGTTGACGAAAACAGTCATATTTGACCAACATGAAGTAATATGACAATTGACTATGTTGCGCTCATCGGCGACGCCATCGCCTCCCGGGAGCTCCCCACCCCTCGTCGCGCCCGCCTCCAGCACGCGCTGCGCGCCGCGCTCCCCGCGTTCAACCGCCGCTGGCGCAACGTGCTCGCCGCGCGCTTCGCCCTCACCCTCGGCGACGAGTTCCAATGCCTGCTCACGGGCCCGGCCCCCGTCTGGGAGATCGTCCACACGGTGCGCGCGCAATTCGCCGACGTCGACTGGGTGATCGCCTGCGGACAAGGGCCGGTCGCCACGCCGCTGCCACGCGGCGTTACCGCGCCCGAAGTCGATGGCCCATGCTTCCACGCGGCCCGCGCCGCCATGGACGCTGCCAAGCGCCGCCGCCTGGTGCTCGCGTTCGCGGGATTCGGCGCGTCGGACCCGGTCCTAGCCGCCCTCGCAAGCTACTACTCGGCGCTCTACTGGAGCTGGACGCCCCGCCAGCGCCACGCCGCCAAGCTGCTCCGGGCGGGGGGCGCCGCGGCCGCCGCCCACGGGCTCAGGGTACACCGGAGCGCGGTGTCTCATCTGGGGCGCCGCATGGCCTGGCCTCTCGTTGCGGCGGGGGATACTATCTTCGAGAACCTACTCGGCGGCTCGCGCAGCGGGCCGCGGGCCTAGCGCGATGAATCCGTTCACGCTCGTTCCGCTCTTCGTTTACTCGCTCGCGGCGACGCTCTGGCCGGCGCAGATCGACGGCCACCGTCGGGGGCGCGAGCTGCTGCTCCTCGAGATCGTCTTCGTCGCCGCCGCGATCGGGGCGGGGATGCTGCTGGACAACCTCGTCGTGCCGCGCGCCGCCGGCCTGTGGTGGGGGCGGGCCGGGCTCTTCGCGACGGCCTACCTCTACGTCTGCGGGCGCGGGATCGTGGTGGTGCGAGCCGTGCTCGAACTCCCCGCGCTGCAGATGCGCCGCGACGAAGATCGCAACGCCGGCGCCGTGGACATCGCCCGCGGCCGAACCATCGGCGTGCTGGAGCGGGCCCTCGCCGTCACGCTGGTCCTACTGGGACAGTACGGCGCGCTCGGGCTCATCGTGGCCGCGAAGTCCCTCGCCCGCTTCAAGGCGCTCGAGGACCGCGAGTTCGCCGAATACTTCCTTATCGCCACGCTCGCGTCCCTGCTGCTCGGCTTGCTGGGTGGCGTAGCCGTGCGGCTGGTGCTGAGCAAATCGTAGGGATCGCGCGCAACACCCCCTGAGCCGGCCCCGACCGGCCCTATATTCCCACATGCCATTTTGGACGGTGCGACGGCGCTTCATCGCCGCGACCGTCGTCGCCGTGCTGCTGCTCATCGCCTGGGCGGCCGTGGTGATCACCGTCGCGGTGACTGCGGTGCGCGACGAGGCGACGACCGCCGACGCCATCGCGGTGCTTGGCGCGGCGCAGTACAACGGTCGCCCCTCACCCGTGTTCCGGGCCCGGCTCGACCACGCGGCGGCGTTGTACCAGCGAGGCTATGCGCCCGTCATCCTCGTGACGGGCGGCGTCGGGTCGCGCGACACGCTGAGCGAGTCCGAGGTGGGCCGCCGCTACCTCGTGAAGCTCGGCCTCTCCGGCGAGAGCGCCGTCGCGCTTCCCGCCGCCAGCAGCACCTACTCCTCGCTCGCCGGCGTGGCCCGCTGGTTCGCCGGCCGGGACACCAAGCGCGTGCTGCTCGTCAGCGACGGCTTCCATATGCTGCGGCTCAAGATCATCGCCATGCGCCTGGGTCTCGTCGCCTTCAGCTCCCCCACCCCGAGCTCTCCCATTCGCTCCAACGCCCGACTCAACGCCGGCTACCTCTTGGCGGAGGGATTCAAGGTCCCGGTCACCTGGCTATTCCAACGTTAGCGAGGGAGCGCCATGCAACTCGCCACGCACCGGATGTACTCCGGCAAGGTCGTGCGTCTCGACGTCGACACCGTGCGCTTCCCGGACGGCTCGACCGGAGAGCTCGAGCTGATCCGTCACCCCGGCGCCGCGGCGGTCATTCCTTGTGCCAGTGACCCCGGGGGCCCGGATCCCACGATCCTGATGATCAGACAGTTCCGCTACGCGACCGGCGGCGACCTGTGGGAGATTCCCGCCGGCACGCTAGCGCCCGGCGAGGCACCGGAGGCGTGCGCTCGCCGCGAGCTGCTCGAAGAAGCAGGCGTCACCGCTGAGCGCGTCGAGCGCCTCACGTCCATCTGGACAACTCCCGGGTTCACCGACGAGCTGATCCACCTCTTCTGGGCGACTGGCCTGACCGTGGGAGCCGCCGCACGGGAACCCGACGAATTCATCGAGGTCGTGCCGCGGCCGCTGTCCCAGGTCTGGTCGGGGATTCGCGATGGGGAGATCCGTGACGCGAAGACGGTGGCGGCGATCCTTTATATGGCGGGCTTCGTTCTCGCCAAGTAAGCGACACGGGGTGTCGCCTGGAGGTGACACGAGGGATGCGTGACCGGCAGCCGCCGCCGCCTAACCGGTCACGAGTTGTCAACATTCGGGTCGAGTGCGACGGGTACGGTTCATGCCGTATCTATACAGACGAGGAGGATGGCTACTTCCGCCCTCACGTTCCCCTCTGCAACGCGGGAGCCGGTATGCGAGCGGTCCTTAGGCAAAACCCGCAGGCACTTGATAGCCCACGCGCGCTCCAGCGCGTGGCGCTCCACGAGCTTGCGGACGGACAGCTCGTGCTCCAGCACCTCGCCAGCGACTCCCAGGCGTTCGGGGCCCTGGTCGATCGCTACCAGACCCGGCTTCTCAACTTCATCAACCGCACGATCGGCGACCGGGAGCGGGCCGAGGACTTGGTGCAAGAGGTCTTCATCCGGGTGTTCCGGCACCTGCACCGTTTTGACCAGACCAAGAAGTTCTCGACCTGGATCTACACGATCGCGTCGAACCTAGCCAAGAACGAGCTGCGTAACCGCAGCCGCAATCCCCTCGTGCTGTTCCAGACCATCAAGAAGCACTGGGAGGCCGACCATCGCCCCCTCCAGTTCGAGGACGCCTCGGCGCGTCCCGACGACCTCTATCGCAAGCGGTATCTCAAGGAGGCCGTCGAGCAGTGCGTCGGGCAGCTGCCGGCGCACCACCGGGCCGTGTTCGTGCTCCGCGAGCTCGAAGGCAAGAGCTACGCGGAGATCGCCGAGATCACGAGTTGCAATCTGGGCACCGTGAAGAGCCGGCTGAATCGGGCCCGCAACAGCTTCGCCCAGATGATCTCGCCGCTGCTGGAGTAGTCCCGCCACACCTGGACGGTGGGGCCTGGAACCCCCCAACCCCCGCCCGGTATCACCTAGCCGTACGCAACATCGCACCGAAGAATGACCTGCGCCGAGTTCCTCGCTCGCTACACCGATTTCCGCGACGGTCTGATCACCGCGCCGCGGGACGTGCGCCGCTTCACGCGCCATCTGACGCAATGCCGCGCCTGCCAACGTTACGACGCCGCCGTGCGACGCGGGGTGCTCGAACTGCGGGCCGGCGACACGCTGCACCCCTCCGCCGACTTCCGCAGCCGCCTCGAGGGGCGCCTGCGGCGCGAAGGCCTAGTTACGGGACCCGTGCTCCCGGCGCGGGCTCGAGTCGCCGCAGCCCTGCTGGTCGCCGTGGCTGTCGCGCTTGTCGCGCTGGAGGGCGTCCGGCGCCACGAGCTCGCTCAGGCGCCGACGCTCCCGCCGGTGCCGTTTCCCAAGCCGGTCGCGCAAGCTGGCGTCCCATTCGTATCGTTCCAGGATCCCCGCGCCAGCGTCGTCTTCGGTAATCCCAACCCTTACGGTACTGCGTTCGTCCAGCCCGCCACAGCCGGACGCTGACTCGCTTTTCCGCTCTTTCACTGGGCTCCGGGCGGCGGTAACTTCCGCCGCGTATGAGGGCTCTCACCTTCGACGCGCTCCTTCGGGGCCTCAAGCGCGGCGCGCCCGACCCCGTCTACTATCTCTACGGTGACGAGGACGTCCTCAAGGACGAAGCGATCCGGGCCCTGCTCGAGCGGGTGGTCGAGCCCGGTGCGCGGGACTTCAACGTCGACCAGCGGAGCGCCGCAGACCTCGACCCCGAGAGCTTCCACGCGCTGGTGAACACGCCGCCGCTGCTCGCCCCCACGCGGGCCGTGATCCTGCGCGGCGTCGAGCAGGTGAAGAAGACCTCCGGCTTGTACAAGGAGCTGATCCGCTACCTCGCGGCGCCAAACCCCACCACCGTGCTGATGCTGGTACAAGGCGCGGGCGAGAAGCCGGACGCAGCTTTGCTGCAAGCGGTGACAGCCGTCGCGGTCGAGCGGCTGCCACCCGAGCGGGTCGCCCGCTGGATGGCGCGCCGTGCCGGCGAGCTCGGGCTCACGATCGAGCCCGAGGCAGCGACCCTGTTGCTCGAGGCCGTGCGAGACGATCTGGGCGCCCTGGCGCTTGAGCTCGAGAAGCTCGCTGGACTCGCGGTCGGACGCGCCACCACGCAGGCCGACGTCGCCGCGCTGGTGGGGGTGCGACGCGGCGAGTCACTCGGTGACCTGGTAGAGGCGGCGCTCACTCACCAGCCGCTCGCCGCGGCGCGGCGGGTCGAGCCGGTACTGGACCAGGCGGGCATGACCGGCGTGCGCATCGTGAGCGCGCTCGGCACGGCCCTGATCGGGACCGCGCTGGCGCGCGCGGAGCTGGACGGCGGCGCCCCCGCGGCCCGGCTCCCGGACATAGTGTTCCGGCATATCCTCGCCGCGCGGCCTTTCGGGCTCGGGAACTGGAAGGAGGAGGCCGCGCGCTGGGCGCGTTGGGCCGTGTTGTGGCGTCCCGCCATGATGCGGCGCGCGCTGCGGCGCACCCTCGAGGCCGACGTGGCGCTCAAATCGTCCACGGTGAGCGGCGGGCGGGCGATCGTGACCGAGCTGCTGCTGACCTTGACCATGCCCCTGCGGGAGGCGGCGTGAGACGCGACAGGCGGCTGGGTGGTTTGGCGGTTGCTCTGCTCGTCGCCTGCCTGTCCGCCTACCCGGTCCACCGCCTAGCGGCCCAAGCTGCCCTTCCGGCCGACTCGATCCGCCGGCTGGCACTGAGCGTCGCGCAAACCCGACCGGACTCCGCGCGCGCGATGATGCGACGGCTCCTCGGCAGCCTGACGCCGCACGATTCCCTCTACCCCGGCGCCCTCCTCGCCGCCGGCCGCGTGGCCGCCGACCCCCCCACCGTGCAGATGTACCTGCAACGCGTCGTGATCGAGTATGGCCGCTCGGTCTGGGCAGACTCCGCGCTACTCCTCTTGACCCAGCTGTACTTCGCGCAGGGCGACCCTGCTGGCACGGTCCAAGCAGCCGAGCGGATGCGGCGCGACTACCCCGACTCCCCGCTCAGGGCGCGGGCGGGGTTCTGGGGGGGCCGCGCGTACTTCGACCTGAAAGACGACGCCCACGGGTGCACCCTCATCCAGGACGCCCTGGACGGAGCCCGGGACGATGTCGAGTTCAAGAACCAGGTCGCGTTCTATGCGCCGCGGTGCGCCGGCCTCGCGGCGGCGAACACAGCGCCAGCCGATACGGCACGCTCGACGACGGCGACGCCCGCTGGGGGGGCGACGTACGCCGTTCAGGTCCTGGCGGTAAAGAGCGCGCCCCAGGTGGACGACCTGCTGAGCCGTCTCAAGGTGATGGGCTTCGATGCGCGGGTGGTGCGCGACACCAGCGGCCTCTTCAAGGTACGGGTCGGGCGCTACGCAACCCGCGAAGAGGCGCAGCGGGCGCAGCGCCGCCTGAAGACCCGGCTCGGCGGGCAGCCCTTCGTCGTGGAAGAGCCATGACCGCGACCCGGCCTGAGGCGGGCACGCCGGTGATGCAGCAATACCGCGAGATCAAGGCGCGGTACCCCCACACGATTCTGTTCTTCCGTATGGGCGACTTCTACGAAATGTTCGAAGACGACGCCCGGCTGGCCGCCCGCGAGCTCGGTCTCACACTCACCTCGCGGAACAACGGCGGGGCGGCGGAGGTGCCTCTCGCCGGCGTCCCTGTCAAAGCCGCCACGGAATACCTGCGACGGCTGATCGCCAACGGACATCGGGTGGCGATCTGCGAGCAGGCCGAAGATCCCAGGTTCGCGAAGGGCATCGTCCGGCGGGAAGTGGTCGAGACGGTCACTCCAGGAACCGTCCTCACGGACGATTGGCTCGAGCGCAACCGCAACTACTACTTGGTGGCAGTGGACCCCCGGGAGCCCAGCGCCGGGTTGGCTGCGCTCGACCTCATCACGGGTGAGCTCGTGCTGGAAACGGTGCCGGCGGCCGAGCTGCTTCAGGCGCTCGCGCGCTACGAGCCGGCGGAAGTAGTCCTGCCCGCCGGAGTCTCGCTCGCCACGCCGCCGCCCACGACACGAACCGAGCGCGATCCCTGGGAGTTCGACGCCGAGCTCGCGCGCCAGGACCTGGGCCGGACCTTCGGTCTGGCGTCGCTCGACGGCTTGGGTGTCGAGGCTGGAGACCGGCCGGCGGTCAGCGCGGCAGGAGCGTTGCTCCGCTACGCGCGCGAGCTCAAGCCGGGCGGGCTGCCACACCTCTCCCGACCCCGCATCGTGCGGCGCGGCGACCTGCTCCCGCTGGACGAGATGACGCGCCGTAATCTGGAGCTCGTTGAGTCGCTCCGCCCCGGCGCCGCGGGGGGCGGGGGCGGGGGCGGCACGCTACTCGAAGTGATCGACCGCACGCTCACCCCGATGGGTGCGCGGCTGCTGCGGCGCACGCTGCTCGCGCCGCTCGTCGATCCGGTCGCGATCAACGAACGGCTCGACTGCGTCGCTGTGTTGCTCGAGGACGCTCGCGGACGGGAGCGCGTGCGTGAGGCACTAGAGGGCATGCGTGACCTCGAGCGGCTGGCCGGGCGCGCGGCCCTGGGTCGCGCCACCCCGCGCGAGCTGGGCGCGCTGCGCGACTCGCTGTTCCGCCTCCCGGACACGCGGGCGGCGCTGGACGGGCTAGAGGGGCGCGGGCGGGCCGCGCTGCTCGAGGGGGCGGCGGAGCGGTTCGACCTGCTCGCGGACTTGGCCGGCGAGCTTGCGCGCGCGCTGGTAGACCGGCCGCCCGGGCAGCTCGCGGACGGCGACGCGGTGCGGTCCGGGTACGACCAGGAGCTCGACGACCTGAAGCTGGCCCGCGACGGCGGCAAGCAATACATCGCCGCGCTGCAGGGGCGGGAACGCGAGCGCACCGGGATCGGCTCGCTCAAGGTCGGCTTCAACAAGGTCTTCGGCTACTACATCGAAGTGACGCGACCGCATCTCCCGCGGGTGCCGCCGGAATACGAGCGTCGCCAGACGGTGTCGGGGGCGGAGCGGTTCGTGACGCCGGAGCTGAAGGAGCACGAGGCGAAGGTCCTGGGGGCCGAGGAGCGCATCGGGGCCCGAGAAGCGGAGCTGCTCGACGGCCTGCGCGCCCGCGTCGCCGCGTGCAGCACGCGGATCCAGTCCACCGCGGCCCTGCTCGCCCAACTCGACCTGTGGAGCGCGTTCGCGGACCTGGCGCAGCGCGAGAGCTACGTCCGCCCCACGGTCGACGACGGCTGCGTGATCGAGCTCGAGGCAAGCCGGCACCCTGTGGTGGAGCGGATGATGGCCCGCGAGGCCTTCATCCCCAACGACGTGCGGCTGGACGAGAGCGATCGGGTGATCGTGCTCACCGGACCCAACATGGCGGGCAAGTCCACGCTGCTCCGGCAGGTGGGGTTATGCGTGGTGCTGGCGCAGATGGGGGCGTTCGTGCCGGCCCGGCGCGCGCGCATCGGCGTCGTGGACCGGCTGTTCACGCGAGTGGGCGCGTCGGACAACCTGGTGCGGGGCCAGTCCACGTTCATGGTGGAGATGAGTGAGACGAGCGCCATTCTCCACGGCGCGAGCGCGCGGAGCCTGGTCCTGCTCGACGAGATTGGTCGCGGCACGTCAACCTACGACGGGGTCGCGATTGCGTGGGCGGTCACCGAGCACCTCCACAACGCGATCGGCTGCAAGACGATCTTCGCCACCCACTACCACGAGCTGACGCAGCTCACCGAAGAGCTCGCGCACGCGCGCAATTACAACGTGGCGGTGCGCGAAGTGGGGGACGACGTGGTCTTCCTGCACCGGCTCGAGCCCGGGGGCGCGGACCGCTCCTATGGGATCCACGTGGGGCGGCTCGCGGGTCTGCCTGCTCCAGTCGTGGCGCGAGCGGTCCAGGTGTTGCGCCTGCTCGAGGCGGGGCATCACGTGGCGCTCGAACCCGCGCCGCGTCCCCCCGACGCCCAGCAGCTCGCCCTGTTCCTCCCGGGCACACCCCACCCGCTGCTCGCGGAGCTGCGCGGCCTGGACGTGAACACGCTGTCGCCGCTCGACGCCCTCAACCGCCTGGCCGCCTGGAAGCAGCAACTGGGGGAGGGGGGACGGGGGATGGGGGACGGGGAGGTCCCGTGAGGGCGGCGCGCGTGCGCGGGGTCGCGCTCGTCCTCGTCGTCCTCGCGTGCGGCAAGCAGTCGCCGCCGCCCGATCAGACGGCGAGCGGGCCGCCGTCGCCGCCCGACCAGGAACCGCCGGTGTCCCTGAACGCGGACTCGCCGATTCAGTATCCTCCCAGGCTGTTCGACCAGAAAGTGGAAGGGGATGTCGTGCTGCGGCTGTTCGCCGACTCGACCGGTCGGGTGGTCCCCGAGTCTTCGCGGGTGGCGGAGTCGAGCGGCTACCCCGCGCTCGATTCGGCGGCGATCAGCGGCGCGAAGAGGCTGCGGTTCGCGCCAGCGCGACGCCGCGGCATCCCCGTGGCCACGGCATTCCTCCAGCCGATCGAGTTTCGCCACCCGCAGGGTGACGCGTTGCAAGGGAGCCCGGGTGCAGGCCCACATTAAGGCGTACCGGGACGTCCTCGAGACGATCGGGTGGACGCCGCTCATCCGCTTGAACAAGGTCACCCAGGGACTGCGCACGCCGCTGTACGCCAAGGCCGAGTTCTTCAACCCAGGGGGCTCGGTCAAGGACCGGATCGGCGTCGCGATGATCGAAGCGGCGGAGCGCGAGGGGCGTCTCAAGCCCGGCGGACTGATCGTCGAGGCGACGTCGGGCAACACCGGGGTGGGGCTCGCGATCGCGGCAGCGGTGAAGGGATACCGCTGCATCTTTACGATGCCGGACAAGATGTCTCAGGAGAAGGCGCGGCTGCTGCGCGCGCTCGGCGCCGAGGTGATCATCACGCCGACCGCGGTGCCGCCCGACCACCCGGAGAACTACATCATGAAGGGCCGCGCCATCGCGGCGGCCCATCCCAACGCGATCTTCGCCGATCAGCACTACAACCAGGTCAACCCCCAGGCGCATTACGACACCACGGGGCCGGAGATCTGGCAGCAGACGGAGGGACGCCTCACGCACTTCGTATGCGCGCCCGGCACGGGGGGCACGGTGAGCGGCGCCGGGCGCTACCTCAAGGAGCGGAATCCGCGGATCCGGGTGATCGCCGGGGATCCGGTCGGGTCGATCTACAGCGACTATGCCCGGAACCACCGGACCAGCGAAGGACACCCATATAAGGTGGAGGGGATCGGTGGCGACAAGATCCCGAGCGCGCTCCATTGGGACGTGATCGACGAGTGGATCTCGGTGAGCGACCAGGACGCGATGCTCATGGCGCGGCGACTGGCGCGGGAGGAGGGGTTGTTCACGGGCGGGTCGACGGGGGTGAACATCGTCAGCGCCCTGGAGGTGGCACGCCGGGTCAACGATCCCGAGGCTCTGGTGGTCACGGTGCTGTGTGACACGGGCGAGCGCTACCTCTCGAAGGTCTACAACGACGAATGGCTGCGGGAGAACCAGATTCTCGAGCCCGAGCGGACCAGCGTGGGGCGCCTCGTGGGCGCGAAGGAAAACGGCGCGCCACCCCTGATCCACGTGGGCCCCCAGGCCACCGTCCGGCAAGCGCTCAACCTGATGAGCACGTACAACGTGTCCCAGCTCCCGGTGCTGGACGCCAATGACGGCGTGGGCGCGGTCTCCGAGCAGGCGCTGATGGCGAAGGCGCTCGAGCAACCGGCGATCCTCGATCAGGCGGTCGGAGAGCTGATGGACGGGCCGTTTCCGGTGGTGGACGCCGAGCTTCCCGTAGAACGCCTCACGTCCCTCCTGTCCCGCGAGACGCCCGCGGTGCTGGTGCGGCGCGACGGGAAGATCGCGGGGATCGTGACCCGCTACGACGTGCTCCACCAGCTCGCGGGGATCCGCTGATGCGGATCGCGGTGCTGGCGGGCGGAGCGACGCCGGAGCGCGCCGTGGCGTTCGCTGGGGCGGCGCAGATCGTCGCGGCGCTGCGCGGCCGGGGGCACACGGTGCACGTCGTCGATACGACGCAGGGCCTGCTCTCCCAAGTGGAGGAAGGCCGCCTGCTCGGCGGCGGTACCGTAGGAAGCGAGCCCACGGAGGTCGGAGAGCTGGCGGAGCGCGAGCGCGCGATGCTCTCCAACGGGCTCGCGGACCTCCCGGCCGTGCGGGAGGCGGACGTGCTGTTCCTCTCGGTTCACGGCGGCAGCGGCGAAGGGGGCACGTTGCAGGCGGTCCTCGACGTCATCGGCGTCCCCTACACCGGGAGCGGACCGCTCGGGAGCGCGCTCGCCATGGACAAGGACCTCGCGAAGCGACTGTTCCGCGCGGCCGGCGTGCCGGTCCCGGCCTGGTTCATGACGCCCGTGGCGCCCGAGGATGTGACGACGGCCCTCGGCTGGCCCGTGATCGTCAAGCCATCTCGGGGCGGGTCCACCATAGGGCTCACACTCGTCAAGAACGCGAAGGGGCTCGATCAGGCGGTGACCCTCGCGGCCCGCTACGACGACGACGTGATGGTGGAGCAGTTCATCCCAGGCCGAGAGGTCACGGTCGGCGTGCTGGGCGACGTGCCGCTCCCCGTGGGGGAGATCATCCCCAAGCACGAGCTGTTCGACTACGAGTGCAAGTACACGCCCGGCATGTCGGAGGAAGTTTTTCCCGCGCGGCTCGACACAACGCTCACGCGCCAGCTCCAGGAGCTGGCCTTGACGGCGCATCGCGCGTTGAAACTGGGCGGCTACTCGCGGGTTGACTTCCGTTTGAGCCCCGAGGGCGACATCTTTTGCCTGGAGGCGAATACGCTCCCCGGCATGACGCGCACAAGCCTCCTCCCGCAGGCCGCCCGGGCCGCGGGGATCGACTTTCCGGACCTGTGCGAGCGCATTTGCCGGCTCGCCCGGAACCGGGGGGCGGAGGGCGCCGCGCGCGGGGGATGACCGCCCGATGGAAGCGCAACGGATGTTCGGCATGACCCCGTGGGTCCGCCGCCTGCTCGTCGCCAACCTGCTCGTCTTCCTGTGTCAGAAGACCGTGCTGGTCGATCCGCGGTTCCAGGCCTTGTTCGGGTTCCAGCCGCTGCTCGCGCTGGTGCGCCCGTGGACCTTCGTGACGTACATGTTCCTGCACGCCAGTCTGCTGCATCTGGCGTTCAACCTGCTCGCGCTTTTCATGTTCGGGCCGCCCGTCGAGGAGCGCATGGGCGGCCGGGCGTTTCTCGCGTACTACGTGCTGTGCGGGCTGGGTGGCGCGGTCCTGTCGCTCGGCCTCGTGCAGCTGCGCCACATCGACGTGGTCATCGGGGCGTCGGCGGCGGTGTACGGGGTGATGCTGGCGTTCGCCTGGGCGTGGCCCAATCAGCCGATCTACGTCTTTCCGTTTCCGGTGCCGATTCCGGCCAAGTGGCTGGTGACGTTCCTCGTCGCCTTTTCGTTCGTGCTCGCGCTGTTCTCAGTGTCGGACGGCGTGGCGCACCTCGCGCACCTGGGTGGCTTCGCGACGGGATTCCTGTACCTCAAGACGGCCGACTGGCGGCTCGCGCGGGCGGAGCGGCAGCTGCGGCGGCGGGCCGAGCCCAGTGTGCTCGTGCAGTCGGCGCACGTCGCCCGGGGCGCGGACGCGAGCGTCAAGCGTCGCCGCGCTGCGTCCGAGCGCGACCCGGTGTCGGCCGAGATCGACCGCGTGCTGGACAAGATCTCGGCGCGGGGAATCGACAGTCTCACGCCGGCGGAACGGAAGTTCCTCGCCGAAATGAGCCGGAAGATGCGCGACAAGCCCTGACGGGCTGCGCGCGAAATGTCAAGTCGGCGCCCGCTTGTCTCGTCGGCGGCCGGTTCCCAAATTGCGGACGGTCACCGCGTCCATGCTCGTCAACCTCGTGCCCGAGTTCCTCGCCGTCCTCGCCGCACCGGATCCCGTGGCGGCCTATCACGAGCACTTCGAGCGCCACCGGCCGGTTCTCACGAGCTACTGGCACAACTATGTCCTCGACCCCGCCTCTCCGCATGCCGAGCAGGTAATCGCCGGGGCGCTGCGGGCGGACCGCGCCGACCTGCATCGGCTGCTCGAGGACGTGGACGTGGTGACGATCGCGGACGAGGCGTTGCGGCGCGCGCTGGACCACCTCGAAGCGGACTGTCCCGTGGACCTGTATCTCATGGTCGGGGTCGGCGCAGCGAACGCCGGCGAGCTCGTGGTCGGCGGCCGGGGT
>QHTZ01000126.1 GCA_003221005.1 Gemmatimonadota bacterium | reverse complement strand
CGCTCGTGGATCAGGCGGTCGAGCTCGGCCGCGCGCCGCCCGGCGGGCTCGGCCTTGAGGCTCTGCTCGGGCGTTTCCGCCCTTCTCGCGACTCCGGACTTAGCCACCATACCTCCGCGCGATGATCCCGCCGAACACGATGTGCAGCCCGCCGAACCCGGCCGCCATCAGCCAGTTGCCCCACGCCGCGGGGCCGAACAGCGCGGCCGCGCCGGCCACCATGAAGCACAGCCCCATCACCGGCACGATCCGCACCGAGAACGCCCCTCCCGTCACGAATCCGGTGCCGTACAACAGCAGCCAGGTGCCGGGGAGCGCGTGCCACAGCCCGGCGCGGTACAGCGCCACGGTGAGCAGGCCGCCCACCACCATCGGCGGCAGGAAGCTCAACCCGAAGCGGCGCCCCGGCCCGGAGAGGATCGGGTCGTTCACGGCGTAGGCCTTCCGCACCATCGCGGACCCGCCGATCGTGAGCGCCACGAGCGCCTCTGCGAGCCAGGTCACGAGCCACAGCTCGGGGGTGCGCTGCCGCGCGGCGAGGAAGGCGGCGGCGAGCGCGGTCGCGCCCACCGCCACCTGGCCCCACCCGGGGACGGCGGTGAACGACCCCGCCCGCTCCATCGTCTGCCGGATGAAGCGGAGGTTGTCGAGCGCGCGGTCGCGCAACGGCTGGGGCGAGGTCATCCCGTGCACGATAGGGAACCAGGCGGTTTTTGTCAAGTACTTTGTATTGCAAAGGCATTACGCTAAGGGCCACTGCTACTCCACGGGGAGGAACCGATGAGCGGACCGCTCCTTCGTGCGGAGGATCTTGTCAGGGAGCTTGATGAACTCAAGCCTTTCTGGGACGGGCAGTGGAGCCTTGAGCGCTATCTGAAAGCCTTTGATGAGAGTGGTGTCCTGCGTCCTGTATATCGGGTTCACCTTCCCGAACGCTACGCATTTCACCTTGCCGCCAAGAACGGCCTTGAGTCGGAAGTGACTCTCGAGGAGAAGGAGATCTTGCAGTTCGAGCGACTCGATCAGCTGCTTGGCGAATGGCACGGCGGATTCGGTGACCCGGAAGCCCCCGATCTATTTGATCAGCTGCCGCCTGAGCTGACGGGCATGATTCGCAGAAGTAGTGCGGACGAACGGGTGCTTTGGAGCGATTGGGAGCGCGTCGTTTCCTACCATGACGGGCGACCTCTGACCCGCCAGTTCGTGTTCTCGTTCTATGGAGAGTGGCACCGCCTCAGGTTTTGGGCGCTGCTGGAGGCATATACGTTTCGGGCTCTGATGGACCCTCGGACGCTTCACCCACAACAGGTTTTCGACCCGGCGTGGGACAGGGACACCAGAGGACGTCTGATGACTTCGACAGTGGGGAATCCGCGAATCCTACGACTGGTGGAGCTACTCGAAGCTGATGACTGGCTGATGCTCTTGTACCTGATTCGCGATGTCATCAGCTGGGGCGAAATGAGAGTTCAGGAACCTCATCTCGCCCGCTGGGCAGGCGGGGAGCCTATGACTATAGAGGACCGGGCGGCTTCGGAGACCGTCCGAGTCCGGGAGCGTTGTCAACTCCTCGGGAAGCGATGGCTTAACGATCGAGGGTCCTTCCTGTCGCGTCTGCGCCTCTTGGTTGAGCTTTCGTCGCATGCATCCGAAGCCACAGCGGCCAGGTTTGGTTCCGCAATTGAGCAAGACCTACGAGCCGCTGTGAGGTGGGCAGGCTTCATCTATGGCGATGAGTTCGCTGCCCTCGATCGTGATCTCGGGCCCGACCCGCGTCACAGGCAGACGCTTGGGGCGGTGCTTCGACCGACGTGGACTGCGGCCCGTAATGTGGGAGGCCGCCACGTCCCGGAGTTTGTAGAAGCCTTCGCACGCGAGGTGAAAGTGCTAACGATGGATCCAAGCGAGAGCGGCCAGTTCTTGGATTTCCTGAACGCGCAGGAACTCTCCGCGTGGCAGCTCGAGTTCGCAGGGCTAGTAGCTGAGCTACAGAGTCCCTCTGACACCTCATGGGACAGGCGGTTTCTCCACATCCGGTCGATGGCCAATTTGGTCGAGCCAGTTCTCGTGGCTCTGGCTGACCAGTACGGCACGCCGGCTGATCGCCTGAGGATGAAGCGAGGTGATCTAAAGGATCCGCTGAAAGCATTCCTCGCGGACCGCACGGGAGACTGGCGCGCTCGGCTGTGGCAAATCGTCTCCGAAAACTGGGAACTCGCCAATACGATTGACCGCACGCTGCCGGAGCGACTCGACGAGGTATCGGCGGCCAGCTGGGAGCCTGAGCTGACAGTCTTGGCCAGAACGATTCTAACGTTCGCTGTCGTAAGGAACTTCGGGAGCCATCGCTTCACTCGAGAGGCCGCGTTGCTGGTGAAGTATCAAGGGCAGCTCTTCAGGGCCGTCGTTTGGACGCCCCTCTTGTACTGGAAGCTGGCGACGAGTCTGGGGTAGTTCCTCTGAGACGTCGGTTCGCAGGTGCGAGGGGTAGGCGGGTGCGCTATGCAGACCGAACGAGTCTCCGTCGGCGAACTCCTACATCAAGAGAGCATTGGTGACTCGGAATTCTAGGCAGCCGTCGGCGGCGGCTCGAAATATAGCTGGTGAGTAAACGACGCAAGCCCTTCAAGGGACGTAGTGTGCAGATGAACTCCCTTCTTTTGACTCTCCTCGAAGATAAAGTAGGGCTCGAGCTCGCTGCCTGACAGCATGATCACACGATGCCGGTGTTCTTGCAGTGCTTGTCTGCATCTCAATATCTCCGCGTCGCTGAACTGTCCTGTCGTTGAAAAGACGATAAAGGTGTCGAAGCGAGTCTCGGGGAACCTGTCTGCAATGCGTGTGAGGTTCT
>QHTZ01000078.1 GCA_003221005.1 Gemmatimonadota bacterium | reverse complement strand
CCGAGGGCCGCGGCCCGTACGCAGGCGCGGTGGGCTACGTAAGCTGGGGCGCGGTGAACATGGACACGGCGATCGCGATCCGCGCCGGCATCGTGCTGCCGGACCGCGTGGTCGTGCAGGCGGGTGCCGGGATCGTCGCCGACTCCGATCCGAGTCGCGAGTTCGCAGAGACGGAAGCGAAGGCGCAGGCGGTGCTGAAGGCGCTCGCCCTCGCCAAGGCAGGTGATTGACGTATATTCTGCGCTCGTGTTCAAACTGCTGAGCACAACGGGCGACCAGGCCATCGACCTGCAGGCCGGGCGCACGCTGGTCGTGGGACGCGCGGTCACGAGCGACGTCCCGATCTACGACCCCACCATCTCCCGCCAGCACGCCGAGGTCGCCCTGGCCAACGACGGCGTTCGGGTGAAGGACCTCGGCTCCTCGAACGGCACGTTCCTGAACGGCGCCCGCATCACGGAGGCGGTCGCCGGCGAGAACGACGTCGTCACCTTCGGCAAGGTGGCCTACCGCGTGAAATCCGTGACCGCCCCGGCGCCGCGGCCGCAGGTCGTGCCCTCGTTTACGACGCCCAAAACGGGCAGCCCGCCGGGCGGGACGATCGTGCGACAGCTCCCCGTGAGCGTTTCGGGGGGCGTGCCGGCCATCGTGGACGCGAGCCCTTCGGGCGCGTCGCATCTCAAAGTGACGGCGCAGTCCCTGGAAGAGCGGCGCGAGAAGAAGCTGTCGCTGCTGCTCGAGATCTCGAAGGAGCTGTCGAAGCAGCAGGAGCTCGATCGCCTGCTCGACAAGGTCGTGGACTTCACGTTTCAGATCATGAACGTGGACCGCGTGTCGATTCTGCTGCTCGAGCCGACCACGAGCGAGCTCGTGCCTCGGATGTCGAAGAGCCGCACCGGCGGCTCCGGCGCGGCGAAGCACGTTCCCCAGTCGATCGCACGCAAGGCCGTCGAGGAGCGCGTCGCGATCCTCTCCGACAACGCCGCGGCGGACGAGCGCTTCAAGGGAAAGTCGATCCTGATCCAGAGCGTGCGCAGCGCCATGTGCACGCCCCTGATGGGGACGGACCAGACGGTGCTCGGCATCCTGTACGTGGACAACCTCACCGCCACGCACTCGTTCGCCGATGAGGATCTCGAGTTCCTGATCGCGTTCGGGAGCCTGGCGGCCGTGGGAATCGAGAACTCACGGCGCTCCGAGCGACTGCGCCGCGAGGCCCTGGTGCTGTCGAACTTCCAGCGCTACTTCGCCCCGAACCTCGCCTCGCAGATCGCCCAGCAGGAAGGCGCGGTGCAGCTCGGCGGCACGAAGCGTCCCGTCGTGATCTTCTTCTCGGACATCCGCGGCTTCACGCCGCTCTCGGAGACGATGGGGCCGGACGAGATCGCCACCCTCCTGACGGAATACTTCACCGAGATGGTGGAGATCGTGTTCGAGCATTCGGGCACGCTCGACAAGTTCATGGGAGACGCGATCATGGCGCTGTGGGGCGCGCCGATCGCGCACGAGGACGACGCCGACCGCGCGATGGGCTGCGCGGTCGACCAGCTCGCGGCGCTCGAGACGATGAATAAGCGGTGGAAGCAGCAGGGGCGGCCCGAGCTTGGCATCGGGATCGGGATCAACTTCGGCGAAGTGTTCGCGGGCAACATCGGCTCCGACCGCCGGCTCGAGTACACTGTGATCGGCGACGCGGTCAACACCGCCAGCCGCCTCTGCTCCTCGGCGGGGCCGAACGAGATCCTGATCTCGGAGCCGTTCTACAAGCAGCTCAAACAGCCCCCCACGGTCGAGGCGCTGGAGCCCGTTCAGGTCAAGGGGAAGTCCAAGAAGCTGCCGGTCTACCGGGTCAAGCGGTAAGGCCGTCCGAAGCGCTCCAGCAGCTCGAGCACGAGGCGCAGCGGCAGTCCCATCACTCCGAAGAAGTCGCCCCGGATCCCCTCGACCAGCATCGCCCCGCGCCCCTGCACGGCGTAGGCGCCCGCCTTGTCCATCGGCTCCCCGGTCGCCACGTAGGCCCTGATCGTCGCCTCGTCGAGGGGCCTGAAGGTCACGTCCGTCACGTCGAGGGCGTGCTCTACCCGGTCTCCCGCGGCGAGCGCCACGCCAGTCATCACCTGATGGGTGCGTCCCTGGAGGCTCGCGAGCATCGTCGCCGCCTCCTCTTCGGAGGACGGCTTCCCGAGCACGTCGCCGCGCACCACGACCGTCGTGTCGGCGCCGAGCACCAGTTCCCCGGGCGCGCGCGCCGCGACGGCCGACGCTTTCTTCCGCGCGAGGCGCACAACGTACGCCTCGGGTGCCTCGCCGTTACGATACGTCTCGTCCACGTCCGGCGACATCACGCGGAAGCGGATCCCGAGCATCTCTAGGAGCTGCCGCCGGCGGGGGCTCCCGCTCGCGAGCACGAGCGCAGGGTTGGCGTCCGGGGCGGGGCTCATCGCTCCAGGATCAAGGTCACGGGCCCAGCGTTGACCAGCTCCACGTCCATCATCGCCCCGAACTCTCCTGTCTCCACGCGGGCACCGCCGCTGCGCTCCCGGAGCAGCGCCACGAACCGCTCGTATAGCGGGACGGCCACGGCGGGCGGCGCCGCCTCGGTGAAGCTCGGCCGCCGCCCCTTGCGGGCGTCCCCGTAGAGCGTGAACTGCGAGACCACGAGCACGGCGCCGTTCACCTCGTCGAGGTCGAGATTCATCTTGCCCTGGGCGTCGGCGAACAGCCGCAGGCCGAGGATCTTCTCCGCCATCCAGTCGAGCGTTTGCTCGGTGTCGCCGGGCGCGAAGCCAGCGAGGACCACGTACCCCACCCCAATCGAGCCCAGTGTCTTGCCGTCCACACGGACCGCGGCTTTGGAGACGCGTTGCAGGACTACCCGCACACTACCCCTTCGATCATTCCACCGTCACGCTCTTCGCCAGATTCCTCGGCTGATCCACGTTGCAGCCGCGGCGCACCGCGATGTAGTACGCGAGCAGCTGCAACGGCAGCACCGTCAGGATCGGCGTCAGCAGGTCGAGGGTTTCGGGCACCTCGAGCCGGTGATCGGCGAGCTTCGCGAGACCGGTGTCGCCCTCGGTGACGACCGCGATCACCCGGCCGCCCCGCGCCTTCACCTCCTCGACGTTGCTCACGATCTTCTGGTACACCGCATCCTTGGGAGCCACGAACACGACGGGCATGAGGTCGTCGATCAGCGCGATCGGCCCGTGCTTCATCTCGGCCGCGGCGTACCCCTCCGCGTGGATGTAGGAGATCTCCTTGAGCTTCAAGGCGCCTTCGAGCGCGACGGGAAAGTTGTAGCCACGCCCCAGGTACAGCACGTTGCCCGCGCGCAGCAGCCGCTCGGCGATGGCCTCCACCTCCGAAGGCGCCTTCTCGAGCACCTGGCGCACCAGGTCGGGGAGCCGCGCGAGGGCGCGCACAGATGCCCCCCTCCACCTCGCGTGCGATCGTGCTCCCCACCACGTTCACGAGACCCAGCGTGCGCGCGCCGCGGCGCTTTGCCTCACGCAGCGCCGCCAGCGTGTCGGCCGTCTCCCCCGACTGCGAGATGCCGACGACGAGGGTGCGGTCGTCCACGATGGGATTGCGATACCGAAACTCCGACGCGTACTCAACCTCAGTCGGAATTCGCGCCAGCTCCTCCATCATGTATTCGCCGATGAGCCCCGCGTGCCACGATGTGCCGCAGGCCGTAATCACGATACGGTTGACCTGGAGCAGGTCTTCGTCTGAGAGATTGAGGCCGCCGAGCTTGGCGGTGCCCTCCTCCTCGAGGAGGCGGCCGCGCAGCGTGTTCCGTACGCTCTCGGGCTGCTCCATGATCTCCTTCAGCATGAAGTGGGCATACCCGCCCCGCTCGATCGTCGCCACATCCCAGTCCACATGGGTCACGGCCTTTTCCTTCTCCACGGCGTCGAGGTCGAGGATGTGATACTCGTTGGGCCGCACCACGGCGATCTCGCCGTCGTCGAGGTAGACCACCGAGCGGGTGTGCGCCAGCACCGCCGAGGCGTCGGAGGCGACGAAGTTCTCGTGATTGCCGATGGCGACGAGCAGCGGCGAGCCGCGGCGCGCCGCCACGATGGTGTCCGGCTCGCGCGTCGAGATCACCGCGATCCCGTAGGTCCCTTCCACCTGGGCGAGCGCGCCCGCCACCGCCTCCACCAGCGCGCGCCCCTTCGCGTGCAGCTCCTCGATCAGATGGGTGAGCACCTCGGTGTCAGTCTCCGAGCGGAAGGTGTGGCCCCGCTTCACGAGGGTCGGCCGCAGCACCCCCGCGTTCTCGATGATGCCGTTGTGCGCGAGCGCCAGCATGCCGCCGCAGTCGGTGTGCGGGTGGGCATTGACGGTGTTGGGCACACCGTGCGTCGCCCAGCGCGTGTGGGCGATACCGGTCTGGCCGCGGGGGAGCGTGGCACCGAGCTCCTTCTCGAGCTTCTCGATCTTGCCCGGCGCCTTGTGGACCTCGATGCGACCCTCCGCCACGAGCGCGAGCCCGGCGGAGTCGTAGCCGCGGTACTCGAGGCGCTTCAGCCCCTCGAGCAGCAACGGCCCCGCCTGCCGGGCCCCCGTGTACCCTACGATACCGCACATAGGCGACGTCCCTCCTCTACGAGTTGCCGCGCGAGCTCGGGCGCGGGGGCCTCCGCGATCAGCCGGATGATCGGCTCGGTGTTGGACGGTCGGACGTGCAACCAACGATCCCGCCAACCGAGCCGCAGACCGTCCTGCTCATCCGCCCGCGCATCGGGGAACCGCTGCTTCAACGCGGCGTACACCGGCCCGAGTTCCGCACCCCGGGGCACCTTCGCTTTGACGATCGTATAGCGGGGCGCTGCCGCCACCTGCTCGCTCACCCGACGTCCGCTCCCTGCGAGCAGCTCGAGCACCAGGGCAGCGGCGACCGGGGCGTCGCGACCGGCGTGCAGGGCGGGATAGATAACCCCCCCATTCCCCTCGCCGCCGATCGGCGCGCCGAGCTCCTCCATCTTGCGCGCCACGTGGGCTTCGCCGACGGGCGTCCGCACGACGTCCGCACCATACTCGCGTGCCGCATCGTCGACGACGAGGCTGGTGGAAAGATTGCAAACGACGGTGGCACCCTTCCCCCTTCCCCCGTCCCCCTTCCCCAAGACGGCCCGCACCGCGAAACCCAGAGTGTAATCCTCTCCTATTGGCGTGCCGCCTTCGTCCACGATCGCCAACCGGTCGACGTCCGGGTCCACCGCGATGCCGAGGTCCGCGCCAGAGCGCCGCACCAGCGCGCCGAGGTCGCCCAGGTGTTCGGGGACAGGTTCCGGCGCGCGAGGGAAGTCCCCGTCCGTCTCGAGGTTGATCCCGGTCACGCTGCAGCCGAGTCGCTCGAGCAGCGTTCCCATGATGGGTCCGCCGGCACCGCGCACGGCATCCAGCGCCACTGTGAATTTCCGTGCGCGAATCCGCTCCACGCGCACGATCGGGAGTGCGAGCACGCCCGCGAGATGCCGCTCGATGGCGCCGGGATCCTTCTCTACCCTTCCCCCTTCCCCCGTCCCCCTTCCCTCTCGCGCGGCCAGGTCCAAGACCCGCGCACTGTTCGCCCCGTCAAGAAAGATGCCGTCGGGCCCGATGAACTTCAGCGCATTCCACTCGATCGGGTTGTGGCTCGCCGTGATCGCGATACCGCCGCCCGCACCGTGGTGCAGGACGGCGAGCTGAATCGTGGGGGTGGGCGCGAGACCGACATCGATGACCCGGCAGCCGGCCCCTCCCAGGCCCGCGATCACGGCTGCGGTGAAGCGGGGCCCCGACTTGCGGGAATCGCGGCCGACAATGACGGACGGTCGGCCGGCCTCACGCACCCAAGTCCCAAATGCCGCCGCCCAGCGGGTGACGACCTCCGGCGTCAGGTCGCGATCGACGATTCCCCGGACCCCCGACACACCGACCATCAGGGTGCCCGTCATGGCGCCAACGTAGGGAGGCGGTCGCCGCGGGTCAATCGGACGCGCGTCAGGCGCGTCGGACTGCCGCCCCGGGCGTGGGAAGGTGGAGCGGTCGCAGCTCCGGGCTGGCCATGGGAAGTGACGCACCGTTTGGAAACGCTCGCAGGAACGCCTCGACCACCGCGCGCTCGAACTGCACACCCTTCCCATCCAAGAGCTCTTGCGCCGCGGTTTCGAAGGCGAGGGCGGGTCGATAGGGGCGGAGGCTCGTCATCGCGTCGAATGAGTCGGCGACGGTGACCACGCGGACCTCGAGCGGGATCTCGTCCCCCTTCAGACCGTCGGGGAACCCCTTGCCATCCAGCCGCTCGTGGTGGGAGCGCACGATGGCGAGTGCCGCGGGGGCATCGCGCATGAGGGGACCGAGGATGCGCGCGCCGATCACCGGATGGTCCATGATGTGCCGGTATTCGGCCTCGCTCAGCTTCCCCGGCTTGTGCAGCACGGCCTCGCTCACGCCGATCTTCCCGAGATCGTGCAGCTCGGCGCCCAGGGAGATCATGTCCAGCACCCCGGGCTCGAGCCCGAGCTCCCGCCCGACCCGAAACGCGTAGTTCGCCACCCGCACCGAATGGCCGCGCAGGTAGGGATCCTTCTCTTCGAGCGCGTGCACCAGAGCCTGCAGCCGCTCGAGCGACAGCTCCTCGATGCGGCGCGCCTGTTCCTGGACCCGCTGCTCGAGCTCCTGGTGGTACATCCGGTTTTCGAGAATCAGGCGTCGCTTGTCGAGGGCCTGCATGACGCGCGCGCGCACCTCATCCAGGTGGAATGGCTTTGCCACGTAGTCGAGCGCGCCCAGCTGGAGGCAGGCGACCGCGCTCTCGACCTCGGCGACGGCGGTCACCATGATGACCGCCGTGTCGGGCCAGCGACTCACGATCTCCCGCAGCAGCGTCGCGCCGTCCATCTGGGGCATGCGCAGGTCGGAGATGACGAGCGGCGCGGACTGCTGCTCGAGCATCGCGATCGCTTCCGTCCCCGAGCCCGCCTCGCGACAGGTGAAGCCCTCGCCTTCGAGCAGCCGCACGAGCACGCGGCGCAGCCGCGGCTCGTCGTCCACCACGAGACAGTGCATGCTGTTGGGCTGCATGATCGTTGCTAACGTAAAGGTCGCTTGCTCGGCGCGAAAGGCGCCCTTACGTTCCCGCCATGACCGAGGTATCGGGGGAGGACCTCAGTAACCGCCTCGCCACCCGCGCCGTGCACGCAGGGAAGATCGCGGATCCCCTCGCCGGGGCCGTGATGACGCCGATTTACCAAACGTCCACCTACGTGCAGGAGGGGCTGGGGCGGCACAAGGGATACGAGTACGCGCGGACGCGCAACCCCACCCGCGAGGCGCTCGAGCGCAACGTGGCAGCGCTCGAAGGCGGCCGCCACGGCTTCGCCTTCGGCTCCGGGCTCGGGGCGCTCGACGCAGTCATGAAGCTGCTCTCGGCGGGCGATCACGTGGTGTGCGGCGAGAACGTCTACGGCGGCACGCACCGCCAGATGACGCACATCTGGGCCCGCCTCGGCCTGGCGTTCACATTCGTGGATACGGCGGACCCGCAGCGGATCGTGGACGCTGTGACCCCGGCGACCCGCATGATCTTCGTCGAGACGCCGACCAATCCCCTGATGCGGTTGTGCGACCTCGCGGCCACAGGAGCGATCGCGCGACGCGCCCAGGCGCTGTTCGTCGTCGATAACACCTTCGCCACGCCGTGCTTCCAGCGGCCGATCGAGCACGGCGCCGACGTCGTGCTGCACTCGACGACCAAGTACCTGAACGGCCACAGCGACATGGTCGGCGGGCTGCTCGTCGTGCAACGCGGTGACCTGGCCGAGCGGATCGGATTCATCCAGAACGCGAGCGGCGCCGTGCCCGGACCGTTCGACTGCTGGCTCGCGTTGCGCGGCACCAAAACGCTAGCGCTGCGGATGCGCCAGCACGACGCGAGCGGACGGCGGATCGCGCAGTGGCTCGAAGCGCACCCTCGGGTGGAGCGCGTGTACTATCCCGGCCTGCCGTCCCACCCGCAGCACGCGCTCGCGTGCCGGCAGATGAGCGGGTTCGGCGGCATGGTGAGCCTCGAGCTGGGCACGCTCGAGCGGGCGCGCCGCTTCGTCGAGCGCACCAAGATCTTCGCGCTCGCCGAATCGCTGGGAGGGGTCGAGAGCCTGGTGGGCCATCCTGCGTCGATGACGCACGCGAGCGTGCCCCGGGAGATGCGCGAGGCGATGGGGCTGACCGACAGCCTCGTGCGGCTCTCGATCGGCATCGAGGACGTCGAGGATCTGATCGCGGACCTCGATCAAGCGCTCGCATGAGGCCGGGATGCGGGATGCGAGATGGGGGATGCGAGATGCGGGAAACAACGAAACACGTGCGGGCGCTGTCCGTAAGGCAGACGCGGGATGAGAACCGCCGCATCTCGCATCTCGCATCCCGCAACTCGTAGAACATAGGAGCTAGCCATGACCGACTCGACAACTCTCCCGATGCCCCGTCCCCGCAAGATTCTCACGGCCATCGCCGCGGTGTCGTGGGAGCATCCGGCCGATCGCGCCGCGCTGCAAGCGATGCGCGCGGTCCCCGGCTTCGACGAGGTCGTGAAGAAGATCTACGGCTTCATCGGGGAGCGCGGCGTGCGGCTCCTGTTCCAGGCCGACGCCGTGCGTGTGGGCCCGACGCAGTTCCCCAAGCTGCAGCAGCTCTACACCGACGTCCTCACGTCGCTCGACTGGCCGACCCGCCCGGAGCTGTTCGTCTCGCAGACGCCGTTCGTGAACGCGGGCGCGTTCGGGATGGACCAGCCGTTCATCGTCATCAACTCGGGCGCCTTGCGCCTGCTCGATGACGACGAGATGCGCGCGCTGTTGGGGCACGAACTGGGCCACGTGATAAGCGGCCACGCGCTGTACCGCACTATCCTCATTCTGATCCTCAACGTCAGCTTCGCGTCGCTGCCGTTCTTGGCAGGGATCGCCCTGCTCCCGATCCGGATCGCGCTGCTCGAGTGGTACCGCAAGAGCGAGCTGTCATCTGATCGCGCAGGCTTGCTCGCGAGTCAGGACGCGACGGCCTCGCTCCGCATGTTCCTCAAGATGGCGGGCGGCGGCGACATGGCGCAGATGGATCTAAACGCGTTCCTCGCCCAGGCCAAGGAATACGAGGAGACGGGCGGGGCGCTGGACCGCATCTTCCAGATCCTGAACACGCTCGACCGCAGCCACCCGTTCAACACGCTGCGCGCGGCGGAGCTACAGCGCTGGATCGAAGCCGGCGCGTACGACCGCATCCTGGGCGGGGCGTACACGCGCCGCGGCCCCGAGGCCGAGCAGCGCCCGCTCGATCGGGACCTCGACGAGGCACGCGAGCATTATATGAAGGAAGCCAAGGCCGTCGTGAACGACGTGGTGGACACGGCCCGCCGGGCGGCGCAGGCGTTCACGGACACGTTCAAGAAGAAGTGAGGATCCTGGTCGTCGGCGGGGGTGGCCGCGAACACGCGCTCTGCTGGGCGCTGAAGCGCGACACCCCCGAGGCGACCCTGTTCACCGCGCCGGGCAACCCCGGTACCGCGGCGCTCGGCACCAACCTCAAGATTCCGGCGAGCGCCGTGGACGGTCTCGTCGCGGCGGCCGCCGAACAGCGGATCGATCTGGTCGTCGTCGGGCCGGAGGCCCCGCTCGCGGCGGGCCTCGCCGACCGCTTACGCGCGGCCGGCCGTTCCGTGTTTGGGCCGACGCAGGCCGCCGCCCGCCTCGAGTCCTCCAAGGCCTTCGCGAAGGAAGTGATGCAGCGGGCGGGCGTCCCCACGGCTCCGAGCCGCACGTTCCGCGAGCTCGACCCCGCGCTCGCCTACCTGGCCACGCACGCCGAGCCCCTCGTGGTGAAAGCGTCGGGGCTCGCCGGGGGCAAGGGCGCGGTCGTCTGCGCCACGCGCGCCGCCGCGCAGCGCACGGCGCGCGCGATGCTCGGCGAAGGCGCCTTCGGGGAGGCGGGGCGCGAGATCGTGGTCGAGGAGTTCCTCGCAGGCGAGGAGCTGTCGGTCCTCGCCGTCACCGACGGGGAGCGGATCGTGATTCTCCCGCCGGCGCAAGACCACAAACGGCTGCTCGAGGGGGACACCGGCCCCAACACCGGCGGCATGGGTGCGTACTGTCCGGTCGGTCTCGTCACCGACGCGCTGCTCGAGCGGGTGCGCCGCCAGGTGCTCGAGCCCACGCTCCAGGAGATGGCCGCCCGCGGCGCGCCATACCAGGGAGTCCTGTACGCGGGCCTGATGCTCGCGCCCGACGGCACGCCGTACGTGCTCGAGTTCAACTGCCGCTTCGGCGACCCCGAGGCCGAGGCCGTGCTCCCCGTGCTCCCCCGCGGCGCGACGAGCCAGCTCGCCGCCATCGCGGGCGGCGGCTGGCGGCCGGACCGGGACGTCATCCCGGCGACCGGCGCGGCCGTCACGACGGTGCTCGCCGCGCGCGGCTATCCCGAGCAGCCGGAAGTGGGCGCGACCATCCAGCTCCCCCCGGACCTCGGCGATGACGTGCTCGTGTTCCATGCGGGGACCGCTCGTGATGCCGACGGCACGCTGCGGGTGGCGGGCGGCCGCGTGCTCGCGGTGACCGGGCTGGCGGCGTCGGTCGCGGCCGCGGCGGAACGCAGCGCCGGCGTGGCGGCGCGCATCACGTTCGAGGGAAAAGCGTACCGCCGCGACATCGGGTGGCGGGAGGTGGCCCGTGCCGGAACTCCCTGAAGTCGAGACGATCGTTCGGCAGCTCGCCCCGCGGCTCGAAGGCCACCGCATCACCCGCGCCCGCCTCGCCAAGACCGACGTGCTGCGCCGCGTCACCAAGCCCCGGCTGTTGAAGACGATCACTGGGAACGCGTTCGAGGAGGTGAGCCGGCGCGCCAAGCACGCCGTGCTGCGGCTCGCGAGCGGCCACCGGCTCGTGGTCCAGCCGCGCATGACCGGGTCGCTCGTCGTGTACGATCGCCCGCTCACGAGGGACGAGGCGAAGTACGCCGTGCTCACGTGCACGCTGGAAGATGGCCGCCTGTTCGTGTACCGCGACGTGCGGCGGCTGGGCACCGTGTGGCTGCTGGACGAGCGGGGCTGGGCGACCTACACCGGTCGCATCGGCCCCGAGCCGCTCGACGAGACGTTCACGCCGTTCGTGTTCGCGCAGCGGCTGCAAGGCACGCGCGCCGCCGTGAAGAAGGCAATCATGGATCAGCGGCGTGTCGCGGGGATCGGCAACATCTACGCCAACGAGGCGTTGTTCGAGGCCGGGATCGACCCGTCGAAACGCACTGACAAGCTCTCGCTCGAAGAGTTCGCCCGGCTGCACGCCGCGGTGCAGAGCGTGCTGGAGCGCGCCGTCGCTTCAGCCGGAACGACCGTCCGCGATTACCGCACCGGCACCGGAGAGCGCGGGCGGTTCCAGTTCGAGCTGACAGTGTACGGCCGCGGTGGCGAGCCGTGCGTGCGCTGCGGGAAGAAGCTGGTCACGACGCACACGATCGACCTGCGGGCGACGACGTTCTGCCCGCGATGTCAGAGATAGGCGGAGCGAGTAGATCAGCCCGGTCGGCGCGGCCCAGGCCGGGCGGCGTGCCCCCGGAGCTCCCGCGTCATCCCCAGGGCAGCCGCCGAGTCGGGCACCGCGATCGCGATGCCGTGTCGCTCCAGGGCGGTCAGCAGGCGGGTAGCCGCGCCCGGCGGGAACGTGCGCAGGTTGACCCGCAGCGCATTTCCTGCTTTCGGTTTTATCCAGAACGTGACGAGCCCGCGCGGCGCGGCACGGTTGACGACCGTCTCGAAGTAGGCACGCTCGATCTCCGAGAACCGGAGCGAGCGATTGCTGCCGACGCTGCGGTAGCGGATGCCCTCGGAGCCGACCTCGAGGCGCAGATAGGCGAGGCCCGCGAGCATGAACGCCGCCACGCCGCAGGCGACCACGAGCACTGGCCAGGTCTGCGCGCTCTCGCGGGTCAGCAGGACGCCCATGAGGACGAAGAAACCCGAAAACAGCCCGGCCGCGAGGTACGCGCGCCCCTGCGCGCGGGCGACGAAGGGGGCTTCGGGGCCCGGTCTTAAGGTAGGAACTGGCGATCCAGTGTGTTCAGGCATCTGTTCACGTTGAAGCCCGTCGCGTTGGTGATCACGACAGTCGCGAGGCCATAGGCAGGATATACCCTCATCATGTTGTGGAAGCCCCCGCCCCCACCCTCCTTGTAGAAGAAGCGCATCCCGCCCAGGTCTCCGATGTGCCAGCCGAGCGTCATCAGTACGTCCCGTCCCTGCGCCGTCCGCTGTGGCTCGAAGAAGAGCGCCCGCGTCGTGTCGTTGAAGATCGCAGAGTGTTGACGGAGCTGGTCCTGCAGAAACGTGCCGAAACCCCTAGCGGTGCCGACGAGCCCACCGAATGCCGG
Organism: Gemmatimonadota bacterium; assembly: GCA_003221005.1. GTDB lineage: Bacteria > Gemmatimonadota > Gemmatimonadetes > Gemmatimonadales > GWC2-71-9 > AG25. The sequence continues at coordinate 61,054 of QHTZ01000078.1, read as the reverse complement.
CCCGTTTGGATAGTGGCTCCGGATTCGCAACCATGGGCCTTCGTATCCCCCGACGAGCTCGGAGTCGATCAGAAATCCCTTCACCAGGTTGAGCAGGGAGTACTTCTCAAGGTAGCCAGCGGCGTGGTGGGCGGAGTCGAGGATCGCGAATCCGAGCTCTTGGGGCGAGATGCCGAGCGGGCTGAGGACGTGCTCGGTCACATACGACGTAAACGCCTCGCCGCTGGCGCTCTCGACCACCCTGCCGAGGAGCCAGTACCCCATGTTAGAGTAGGCGTACTTCGTCCCCGGCGGGAACCGCAGTTCGTGATACTCGCGCAGAACCGCCGCAAGCGCCGCGTTCTCGTCAAACGCGGCGTGACGCGCTGCCGCGTGCACCCAGCGCAGGGGAATCGGGTTCGGAATCCCCGATGTGTGCGAGACCAGCTGGCGGACCGTGACGCTCGGGCCATATGGGCTCGAAGCCACGTAGCGGTCCAGAGGATCATCGAGCCCGATTCTACGCGCCTCGACCAGTCGTAGCACCGCCGCTGCCGTGATCGTCTTGCTCATCGAATAGGCCATCATGGTCGTGCTTGACTCCATCGGCACATGGCCGCGGATGTCCGCCCAGCCGCCGTCGTATTCGAACAGCGTGCGCGTGGAGTCCATCACCAGATACTGGATGCCAGGCACCTTCGACTGGGCGACGAGCGCGCTCAGATAGGCCCGGACGCGCTCAGTCCTGTCCGGCAGGCGTTCATCCATGATCGGCCCACAGGCACCGGCAGCGCAGCAGAGCAGGATACTGACCATCGGTGCCCGCGTGTGCGCGTCACTCATCAGGGACGTGAAGCGCGACGAGCCGTTTGGGTGCTCGGTTGCGCCAGGCGATCATCAGGGCTTCGCGCACGGCGCCCTTCTTTGCGGCCGGCAACCGGACATTCGTGGCGCCCGCGCGTCCCCAGGCCCCGTTCACTGGCACGAATGCCCCAGGCTGCGCGCGAACAAAGAACTCTTGTTGCTCAGGGGTGAGTTTGACCATGCCCCACCCGCGCCGGGGATAGCCGAGCGTTGCGAAGATCCGGCCAGCCACCCGGAAGTCCGGATGGCTCATGTGCTTGTTCTCGGACGCTTCGGGGAGACCGAGAGCCATGGTGCGGTACTCAATAGCCGTCATGCCCGCCGCCGCTCCTGAACGCTTACGTCGTGCTACTTGGCCCACTGCCCCAGCAGGCGGCGCACCGCTACGAGCTGCCCCACGTGATAGGCGGTGTGGTCCGCCACGAGCAGGAATTCGCGCAGGAACGTCTGCCCGGTGCCGGCGGGCACTTTGGCAAACAGATCACACGCCGGGTCGGCGATCATGCGTTCCAGCGCCGCACGATCGCGGTGAAACGCGGCGATGCTCGCGTCCCAGGCCTTGGCGTCGGGCGGAGCCGCGGCTCCAGGCCAGTATTCATCCGGCCAATGCGGCTCGTGGTAGTCGGGCCGCTCGCAGAACGCCAGGATGTCTGCCTGGGTGAGACGGATGTGCTCGAGCAGCTGCCAGGGTGAGTACGGCAGGCCGGGCGGCGTCACGCCCCGGACGTTGGGGGGAAGATCGGCGACGGCGGCATCGAGGTCCGCGTGAGCGTCCCCCCAGCTCAGCAGCCGCTTCAGATGCGTGCGCAGGGCGTCAATCGGTTCCATGTGTGCGGGCGGACGCTGTCTAGCGGATCATCTCGCAATCGCTCGACGCTCTCGCAGTCGCTCCCACGCCATCGCATCAAGCGGCCGCACCCAATCCCATCCGATGCCCGCCCAGTCCGGGTCGTCGGGATCCAGGCCGAGCTCTCGGATGCCCTCCCGCGTGGTCACGAAGAACTGCCTCCGGTACGGCAGCAAGTAGCCACCCTCCGCGTCGAGCGAGGCTCGCGCTTCCTCGTACGTTGTGAACCACCGGTTGAGGATCGCATCCATGCTGGGTATACATGGCTGACGGTGTGGACTCGAACATGGTGGAACCCTCGTTGGCGCCGTTCATTGCGTACAGTCGTCGCGCTTGAACCGTATCACGGTGCCCGCGAGGTCGCCACCGTGGACGAAGCCGACTCCAACAAGGGCGTCCCCGCCAAGCTCTCTCACCTTCTTTCGAAGCGCGTCCACCACCGTATTCGTCGAGACGACGCCGTACTCCTTCCGCGCATTGACAAGCCCAATCTCTTCAAAGGGACAATTGGGCAGCTTGGCGCTGTACAGTTGAACTGGGCTATCCGTGGGTCGCGGCTCGTACTTCGCGGGCGAGAGGCGGACGACGCGGGTGGTCGTCGTGCAGCTGAGGACGATGAGGAAGCCAAGGGGCCAGCAGCGCATATGGATCCTCCTGTGCATGTGCGGCCAACGGCTGGGCACACTGCAGTTCTCTAGCGGATGGCGCGTAAGCTGCGGGCGACTCGCCCGCCGGCGCAAGAGATGCTTCAGGCTTCATTGACATGAGACGGGCCGGCCTAATCCCGGCCCGCCCTACTCAGCGGCACCAACCGCGCCCGCGGCGGGATCCCCGGCTCGAGTTCCATAATCCCCACCGACGGCTGCAGCCCGAAGCGCGGCGCCCCTGCCCCGCCAGGATTCATCACGGTGACCGTCCGATCGACCAGCTCAAGCAGCGGCCGGTGCGTGTGCCCGAACACGATGATCTCCGCTCGCGGAAACTCGGCCACGAGCTTCGCCGGCGTCGGACTCCCGAACTGGTCTCCATGCGTCACCACGATGTCGAACCCGTCGAGCCGCAGCGTCGCGACCTGTGGCAACCGCGTACGGATCTCCAAGCCATCGACGTTGCCATACACCGCGGTGACCGGTGCCAGGGCTTCGAGGTCACTCACTACGTCCCACTTCCCCACGTCCCCGCCGTGCAGGATGTGGTCGACCTGGGCGAATACCTCCAACACCTCGGGTCGCAGTAACCCGTGCGTGTCCGCGATGACGCCCAGCCGCACCGAGAATCAGCGTTTGGCGGGTGGACGCAGCTCGTCCAGGATGCGGCGCGCCCCGTACACGTCCCGCAGCGCCGTGAGGATCCCCACCGAATGCACCGCCACCGCGCGCGCCGTCTCCGCGGTATAGATGAAATCGGCGGGCAGGCTCTCGATGTTGCCGTCGAAGATGAGCCCCACGAGCCGGCCGCTCTTATCCACCACGGGGCTCCCCGAGTTGCCCCCGATGATGTCGTTCGTCATCACCATGTCGAGCGGCGTGCGCAGATCGAATCCGGCGGGCGGAGTCTGCCAGCGCGGCGGCAGCTCCCACGCCTCGTCCCCGGGATTCGAAAAATGGCGCTCGTACAGGCCGTAGAACGTCGTGAACACGGGCGCGCGCGTGCCGTTGTAGTCGTAGCCCTTCACCACTCCGTCGGCGATGCGCAGCGTGAAGGTCGCATCCGGCGCGATGGCGGTCCCATACACGGCGAAGAATGCGCGCGCCAGCTCGGCCCCCCTCGCCTCTTCCTGCTGCGCGAGCTGGCGCGACTTGCCCGCCACCTGACGCAGCCGCGGTAACAAGTCGCGCATGAGCCGTATCGCGGGATCGGTACCCGTGGCGAGGTCGCCCGGCCGCGCGAGCAACGCCACCCGCCGCACGGTGTCGGGAATCGCGGACCCGCTCACGATCGCCTGGGCCGCCTCGCGCGGCGAGCGCCCGCCGAGCGCCTCGGCGACCCACGGGTCGCTCGGTCCCAGCAGCCGCGCCGCATCTTCGAGTTGCGCCGCCAGGACCGGCGCGTCGAGCCCCGGATCGATCACGTCGCGCATGATCTCCGCTCGACGCTCTTTGAGTGCGCTGTCGGACGCCCCCGCCCCCGCCCCCGCCCCCGCTTCCCCGTAGCGCACGATGGCCAGGGCGGTGCCGAGCGTCTTCGACCGTAGTATTCCTCCCTGGTTCAACGCATTCAGCGTCGGCGCGATCTGAGCGATCTGGCGGCGCAGGTCGGCGATTTGGTCCCACAACCCGCCGTACAAGCTGGCGAGCGCCGGATTCGCCAAAACGGCGTTCCTGAAGTTCCGCTCGAACGCGACCTTGCGGCCCATCAGCGCAGGCGTCCGCAGTCCCTTGAGCTCGCCAACGTAGGCCTTGAGCGCGTTCTGAATCTCAAAGTAGTCGTTGACCAGACGGGGGCGGGTCTCGGGGTGCTGGCGCATGTAGTCCGCGAGAATCCGGCCACGTCCCTCCAGCAGTCGCACCAGGTTGGGATACTGCAGGTCGCGGCGGTATTCGAGCTGCGCCACCGTGGCGAGCCGCGACGTGGACCCCGGGTTCCCGATCACGAAGACCGCATCGCCATCCCTGGCCCCCGCGTCGCTCCAGGGGAGATACGCATCGGGATGGAGCGGCCGGCCGGCCTCGTCGTACACACGGAAGAACGAGACGTCGAGGTCATAGCGCGGATACGTGAAGTTGTCGGGATCGCCTCCGAAGTATCCAATCGCTTTCTCGGGCACGAACACCAGGCGGACGTCGCTGTAGCGCCGGTAGCAGTACAGGGAGTAGCGCCCCCCCTTGTACAGCGCGGTGACGTCGCAGCGCAGGTTCGTGACGCGACTCTCGCGCTCTCCGATCTCCTGCACCTTGCGGTCGCGTGCGGCGAGCAAATCCACCCCGGACTGCCCGGCCGTCGCGGCTGTGACCTCCTGCGTTACGTCGCGCAGGCTGACGAGCTCATCCACATACAGGTCGGGCACCCGCCGCTCGTCTTCCGCGCGCTGCGCGTAGAACCCAGTGGTGAGGAGGTCTTCCCCGGCCCGCGAAACCGCGGTTGCCGACTCGCGCGCACAATGGTGATTGGACATTACGAGGCCGCTCGCCGACACGAACGACGCCGAGCAATTGGGAAGCCGCAGCGCCGCGAGCCGCAACCGTTGCAGCCACTCGGCAGACGGCGTGAACCCGTATTCCTGCCGGAAGTAGTCGAGCGGCGGGTTCTCGAACGTCCACATCTTTCCGGTGTCGAAGCGCCCTGGCTGCGCCGTCGTGTCGACCGCGGGGGCGGGGGCGGGCGTGGGACGCGCCGCTGGTGCGACAGGGGCTGGAGCGGGGGCGGCGACCGGAGCCGGAGTAGCAGCGGGCGCGGCCGCGCTACGGCTGGAAGAGCACGCCGAAGCAAGCGCCATCGCGGCGGCAAGCGCGCCGGCGAATACCAACGCAGGTAGTCTCATCGGCGGATTCCTCAAGTCGAGCTTCACGTTTTCTCGCCGCCCCAGCGCGGAACCAGTGTGGACTCGACGCCCAGGTGGTCGAGCACCCGCTGCACCACGAAATCGACGAGGTCGGAGACCGCCTTGGGCTTGTGATAGAAGCCAGGGGCCGCCGGCAGCACCACCGCGCCCGCCTCAGTCGCGAGCGTCAGGTTGCGCAGGTGCACGAGCGAGAGCGGGGACTCGCGCGGGACGAGGACCAGCTTGCGGCGCTCCTTCAACACGACGTCGGCCGCGCGCTCGATCAGGCTGCGGCTCGTGCCATGCGCGATCGCCGCCACCGTCCCCATCGAGCAGGGGCAGATCACCATCCCGGCGCTCCGCGCCGAGCCCGAAGCCGGCTCGCCGCCGCGATCGGTGTCGTCGAACACGCGCACGCTCGCCCACTCCCCGCCGGTAGCCCGCTGCAGCGCCCGGTCGTCCGCGATGCCGCACTCCTCGGCGAGCAGCCGCCAGCCGTGGCTCGAGACGAGCAGCCACGTCGGCACCTGAGCGCGCGCCAACACCTCGAGCAGCCGCACACCATAGATCGCTCCCGAGGCACCGGTGATGGCAAGAATGACCGGAAGCTTCGTCAGCGCCCTCTCCTATTCGGTGTGGGGGAGCGCTTCGGGTGCGCCGGCGGATGGGGCGGCGGGATGCGAGATGGGGGATGCGAGATGCGCTTGTTCCGGGGGCCGCGCGGCTTACGCATCTCGCCTCCCGCATCTCGCATCCCGCGCTTCATACGATCCGATCAACCAGCGCGCCCAGAAACACGACGATGCTCACCAGTCCGTTCGCGCCGAAGAAGGCGGCATCTAGGCGCGACAGGTCTCCCGGCTTCACGAGGCGGTGCTCGTACGCGATGACGGCCGCACCGATCACCACCCCGGCATAGTAGGCGGCGCCGAGGCCCGCCCCCGCGCCGAACGCCACAAGGGCGAGGAGCGTGAGACCGTGCAGCAGCTTGGCGGCGACGATGCCGCGCGCCGGTCCCACGCGCACGACGAGCGACTTGAGGCGCTCCGCGCGATCGAAGTCCTCGTCCTGGAGAGCGTAGAACACGTCGAAACCTCCAACCCAGAACGTCACCGCCAGCGCCCCCGCCGGCAGCAGCCACCACGGGTCGCTCCACCGCCCCGTTACCGCGAGGTAACCCGCCGGCGTCGCGATCCCGTCGGCGAGGCCGAGCCACAGGTGCGACCAGTGGGTGAAGCGCTTGGAGTAGCTGTATGCCGAAATGAAGACGAGGGCCACGGGCGCGAGCGCAAAGCACAGCGGGTTGAGCGCCGAGGACGCCCACAGGAACAGAGCGGCGGCGACCGCCACGGCGACCCACGCCTGCGCGAGCGTCAGCCGGCCGCTCGGCAGCTCGCGATTACGGGTGCGCGGATTGCGGGCGTCGAGCTCGCGGTCGGCGATGCGGTTGAAGCCGAGCGCCACGAAGCGCGCGCACGTGAACGCGAGCACCGCCAAGCCCAGCACCCGTGGCGTCACCGCCTGCTCACGCGACGCCACGATCACACCCAGCAGGGCGAACGGGAGCGCGAAGACTGTATGCGGGAGCCTGACGAAGTTCGCGTACCGCACCAGCAGGCTGTCGCCTGCGAACGTCTGGAGCTCGCGGTTAGAGCTCAATCCCCAGCTCCTTCCACATCTCGTCCACCCGCCGCTTCGTTGCCTCGTCCATCACGATCTTGTTCGGCCATTCGCGCGCGAATCCCTCTTCCTTCCACTTGCGCGTCGCGTCGATCCCCATCTTCGACCCGAACGTGAAGCCGCGGCTCGAGTGATCGAGCACGTCGATCGGGCCCATCGTGAACCGCACGTCGCGCTCCGGGTCGATGTGGTTGAGCGCCACCCACCACGCCTCCTTCGGGTCGCGCACGTTCACATCCTTGTCCACTACGATGATCACTTTCGCGAGCGACATCAGTCCCTGCCCCCACAACCCGTTCATCACCTTGTACGCCTGCCCCGGGTACTGCTTGTCGATGCTCACGAATACCAGGTTGTGGAAGATCCCCTCGGCCGGCATGTGGATGTCGACGATCTCGGGAAGCGTGAGCTTGAGGAGCGGCAGGAAGATGCGCTCCGTAGCATGTCCCAGGTAATAATCCTCCATCGGCGGGCGCCCCACGATGGTGTGCGGATAGATGGGATCGTCGCGCAGCGTCACCGCCGTGATGTGAACCTTTGGGTAATGGTCCGCGAGCGAATAGAACCCGGTGTGGTCGCCGAACGGGCCTTCGAGCACGAGCGGCTCGCGCGGGTCGATGTAGCCTTCGAGCACGAGCTCCGCCTCCGCCGGGACCTCGAGATCGCAGGTGACGGCCTTCGCCAGGCGCACCGGCTCGCGGCGCAGGAAGCCGGCGAACAGGAACTCGTCGATCGAGGGCGGCAGCGGCGCCGACGCGGCGTAGATGCTCGCGGGATCACCGCCCAGGGCGATCGCCACCGGCATCGTCTCCCCCCGTGCCGCGAGCTCGCGCCAGTGCGCCGCGCCCACCTTGTGCCGCTGCCAGTGCATCGCGACTTCGTTCTTGCCGATCACCTGCACGCGGTACATGCCCACGTTCCTGACGCCGCTCTTGGGGTCGCGTGTGATCACGCCCGCCAGCGTGATGTACGGCCCGCCGTCTTCGGGCCAGCAGATAGGAATCGGGAGCTCCGCGAGGTTCACCTCCGCCCCCTGGAGCACCGTCTTCTGAGAGGGAGCGCGCCCCCCGATGGCCTTGGGCGGGAACTTGGCGACCTCCGCGAGCTGCGGCAGCATGGCGAGCTTGCCGAGCAGCGTATCCGGCACCTTGAGGTTCAGGAGCGCCGCGATCCGTTCGCCGATCTCGTCCAGGCAGTCGACGCCCAGCGCCAGCGCCATGCGGCGCTCGGAGCCAAACAGGTTGACCGCCACCGGTTGGCGCGAGCGGCCGCCGCCGACGAGCGTCGGGTGCTCGAACAGGAGCGCCGGGCCGCCGCCCGGCGATTTCATGCAGCGGTCCGCGATTTCCGTCATCTCGCGATTCACCGACACCGGATGGTCCACGCGGACGAGGGCGCCGGCCGTGTCGATCGCGCCGAGAAAGGCGCGCAGGTTATCGAGCGCCATGATGGACGGCGCAGATCCCGCCGGAAAGCAGCTCGAAGCGCACGTCGCTGAAGCCCGCCGCCTCGATCCGGCGCGCGAGCGCGGCCGGCTCGGGGAACTCGAGTACCGACTCTGGCAGGTAGGTATAGGCGTCCCTATGTTTCGACACCGCGCGGCCGATGGCGGGGAGCAGGCGCCGGAAATAGAAGAGGTAGAGGGCGCGCAGCGGCGCGCGGCGCGGGGTGGCGAACTCGAGCACCACGAAGCGTGCCCCCGGCTTGAGCACCCGCGCCGCTTCCCCGAGACCTGCGTCCAGGTCGGCGAGGTTGCGCACACCGAACGCGCACATGGCGCCGTCAAATCGCGCATCCGCGAACGGCAGCGTGAGCGCATCGGCCCCGACCGGCCGGGCGCGTACCGCCTTGCCCCGGCCGCGCAGGAGCATCGGCAGCACGAAGTCCGCGCCGATCACCGTCCCCGTGAAGCCGGGCGCGCGGGCCAGCGTAGCCGCGAGGTCCAGCGTGCCGGCGCACAGGTCGAGGTACACGCCGCCCGGTCTCGCCTCCCAGCCGAGCCGCGCCACCGCTGTGCGGCGCCAGCGGCGATCCACGTTGAGGCTCAGGAGATGATTGAGAAAGTCGTAGCGCGGCGCGATGGCGGTGAACATGCTCCGCACATAGGAGCGCTTCGACTCGCCCCTCCTCCCGCCTTGTCGTTCTTGTCCGCCCGCCACGGCCACGTCCAGCGCAGGAGACGGCGTCATAGGCGCGAAAGATAGGCCGTTCAACGCGACCGGCGCCAGCGACCAGGAGCTCGCCGCGCGCGCGAAGCAGGGCCACGAGGCGGCCTTCCGCGAGCTGGTGCGCCGCTATGAACGGCCCGTGTTTTCGCTGCTCTACCGCATGGTGCGCGACCGCGCCCTCGCGGAAGACCTGGCCCAGGAGACTTTCATCAAGGTCCTGAACGGCATCAAGTCGTATCGTCCCGAGTTCAAGTTTTCGTCCTGGATCTTCAAGGTGGCGAACAACGCGGCGATCGATCACCTCCGCAGGCGCAGCATCGATACGATGTCCCTGGACGGCGCCCCCGACGCCATGACCCCCAATGCGCGCGCCGCGAGCGCTCTGCAGCTCAGCGACCACGGCGAGACGCCGCTGCAGGAAGTGGAAGCGCGAGAGCTCGGTGGCGCCATCGACCGCGCCATCGGCCGCCTCCGGCCCGAGTACCGCGCGTGCATCCTGTTGCGCCACGTCGAGGGGTACGCGTACGAGGAGATCGCCCAGATGCTGGACTTGCCGCTGGGCACGGTGAAGACGTATATCCATCGGGCGCGCAACGAATTGCGGGGCTACCTCGAGGACCGGCGGGTCTGAAACCCGGTTTTCCCGCGTGCCGTAGGAGAGGAAAATGAGCGACACCGATCTTCAGCACCTCACCCCCGACGAAGTCGAGCTGTGGGCCCAGGGCCTGCTTCCCGCGGCCCGCGCGCTGCATCTGTCGCAGTGTCCTGCGTGCCTCGCGACGGCGGAGCGGGAGCGCAAGCTGTTCGTCGAGCTCGCGCAGCTCCAGCGCTTCAGCCCCGAGTTCGGATTTGTCGAGCGCGTGATGGCGAAGGTTCGGATCCCCACACCCTCCGGCGGCTTCAAGCAGTAGCCACTACATTGCGGGGCCTTCTCCAATCGCCTGACGGAGCTCCGCAGTGACCGATCTCAGCGCACCGTTTCCCGACGCCGGTCCGCGCCGCCAGGCGACGATCTTCGTCGCTGGGCTCGGAGGCAGGAAGCCGCGGGTCCCCGTAGACGCCGCACGGCTCGAGACATCGGCGCAACGAGCGTTGTCGCCAGAGGCGTTTGCCTACATTGCGGGGGGCGCGGGGCTCGAGCGCACCGTGGCCGCGAACCGCGCGGCGTTCGACCAGTGGCGCATCGTGCCGCCCATGCTGCGCGACGTCTCGCAACGGGACCTCTCGGTCGAGCTGTTCGGCACCCGTCTCCCGGCGCCGCTCCTCCTCGCGCCGATCGGCGTGCTCGAGATGGCGCACCGGGAAGCGGACCTCGCCGTCGCGCGCGCCGCGGCGCGACTTGGTATTCCGATGGTGTTCTCGAGTGCAGGATCGGTCCCCATGGAGACGTGTGCGCAGGCGATGGGCGGCAGCCCGCGCTGGTTCCAGCTGTACTGGACCAAGTCAGACGAGCTCGCGGCGAGCTTCGTGCGGCGCGCCGAGGCGTGCGGCTGTGGCGCGATCGTGCTCACGCTCGACACGACGATGCTCGCCTGGCGTCCGCGCGACCTCGAGCTTGGCTACGTGCCGTTCATCCGGGCCCGCGGGATCGCGCAGTTCACGAGCGATCCCACGTTTCGCGCGAGCCTTGCGGCTCCCGCAGCGACGGAGGGACTAGAGCTGAAGCCGCCCCTCACGCTTTCGACTATCACAGCATTCGCCGAAATGGTGCGGCGCTATCCCGGTGGGCTCGTCGAGAAGCTGCGTTCGGGGGCCCCGCGCGCGGCCGTGCGGCGCTTTCTCGCCACGTTCGCCCGCCCGTCGCTCACGTGGGACAACGTGGCCACGCTGCGCCGGATGACGAAGTTGCCCGTGCTCCTGAAGGGCATCCTGCACCCGGACGACGCGCGCCGGGCGGTGGATCACGGGGTGAACGGCGTGATCGTGTCGAACCACGGCGGGCGGCAGGTGGACGGCGCCATCGCCGCACTCGACGCGCTTCCGCACGTCGTTGCCGCGGTCGGCGACCGGGACCCGGTGCTGTTCGACTCGGGTGTCCGAACCGGGGCCGATGTCTTCAAGGCACTGGCCCTGGGCGCGCGGGCTGTACTGATCGGGCGCCCGTACGTCTATGGGCTCGCGCTCGCCGGAGAGGCGGGCGTGCGGGAGGTGCTGGAGAACCTGATCGCGGATTTCGACCTCACCGTCGGGCTCGCCGGGTGCCGGACGCCGCGGGAGATCACGCGGGAGATGCTGGTGCGCGCGTCGGAAGGAACCTAGGTGGTGTGCCGCCCCTGCCGCCTCATGCTCTGATTTCCACTCCCACGCCCACGCCAAGAACTTTCGCCGCACTCCCATCCCGCACCGCGATCTCCACTGTCCCGCCGCTCCCGACGAAAGCGACGACCTCACCGCGCGGCACATCGCCGAACGTGCGACGCAGCGCGCTCACCTCCGCACCGCCAATCCTCACGCGGGCCCCGGGCTTCACGTCTCCGCCGGGAACGTTGGTGATCAGCGTGCCGAAACGGTCGATGTAGATCACTTCCCCCACCCAAACTCCTCCGTCCAGCCGCGCCGCGGGCAGTGGTGTGCGCACGGGGTCAGTGATGGCGTGGCCGAGATGCGCCGGTGCGGTCCCATTCGCGAGCTGCGCGGCAGCGGGGGCAAAGACGTCGCGCGCGTGAAACGTCGGCGCGGCACCCACCGGCACAGGGAGGGCCACGAAGCGCGCGCCAGCCGGGAGCGATGAGAGCAGACCGTTGTCGGGCGCGACGAAGAACTGTCCCGCAGTCTCGGCCGCGAGCGCGCGCCGCGCCGTCCCCACGCCGGGATCGACCACGACCAGGTGCACGGTGCCTCGCGGGAAGCGGTGCCACACCCGCGAGAAGATGTATTGGGCCGCGCGGATGTCCCCGGGCGGCACCTCGTGCGTGATGTCGACGAGCAGCGCCGGATTCGCCTGCGAGGCGAGCACGGCGCGCACCTCGCCCACGTAGCTGTCGGCAGTGCCGAAATCGGTGAGCAGCGTGATAATCGCCGGCATCAGACCCTTCTCCCCTGCCACCTCCCGCTGCGCCAGAAGACCGTCATCGCCACTCCGCGCGCCACCGCCGTCACCGACAGCGCCAGCCAGATACCGAGCAGCCCGAAGGTCGCGGACCACCACGCCGCCAGTGGGACGCGCGTCAGGGTGAGCGAGGTGCTCGCGAGCTGCGGCCAGAACGTGTACCCCGCGCCCGCGAGTGCGCCCTCGAGGATGATCTCGAACGTCTGCCCGATCTGCGCGAACGCGATCACCCGCAGGTACAGGCTCCCGTCCGCGATCACCGCCGGATCGGACGTGAACAGCGCGACCAAGGTGCCCGGCAGCGTGAGAAAGGCTACGGCGGTCGTGACCGTCACGACCAAACAGTAGCGGATCGTTAGCCGCACGGCCTGCCGGGCGCGCTGCTCCAGCCCCGCGCCCAAATTCTGTCCCACGAGCGCGCTCGCCGAGAGGGCGAACCCCGAGATGGCGATGAATCCCAGCCCTTCCACCTTGTGTCCGACGCCGAGCGCTGCGAGCGCCGGCGTACCGAAGCGCGAGGTGAAGCGGGTCAGCCACATGTAGATCACCGAGAGCAACACCCCGGCGAGCGACAGCGGCGCGCCGATCCGGAAAACGGCCGGCACGGCGCGCCAATCAGGCGCGCGCAGCCTGATCAGCCCGCGCTCGAGCGCGATCACCACGCCGATGAGGAACCCGCCGCCTCGCACCATCACGGACGCGGTGGCCGCCCCCTCGACGCCCAGCTTCGGGAAGGGACCCAGCCCCGCGATCAGCAGGGGGTCGAGCCCGACCGAGAGCAGCACCGAGGCGGCGAGCAGGAGGAACGGCGTGCGCGTGTCGCCCGAGGCGCGGAACGTCGCCTCGACCGCGAAGAACCCGAACACAAGCGGACCGCCCAGCAGCCAGGTCGCGAGATACTCGTGCCCCAGGCGCGCGACCTCAGGGGGCACCGTCATCAGTCGGAACAGCGCGTCGGTGAGCGCGAGGCCGAGCAGGCTCACGGCCGCTCCGGCGCCAAGCGCGTACAGCACCGCCGCCCCCGCCGCGCGCGCCGCGGCCTCGGGCAACCCCTCGCCGTGCCGGCGGGCCGCGACGGCGATCAGCCCGACCTCCACCATCTCCCCCAGGCTCAGCAGGATCCAGACGTAGAACCCGCCGGTGGACACGGCGGCGAGCGCCGCAGGGCCGATCAGGCGCCCCACCCAGATGCTGTCGATGAGGTTGAAGCAGAAGTGGCACGCCATCATCGCGACGGCGGGCGCCGCGAGACGCAGGATGGCGCGCTGCAGCGGACCGACGGTGAGGACGCCCGGGACGGTCCCCCCGCCGACGACCGGCACGGTCAGCGCGCGGCGAGCCGCTGGCTCAACCGCGCGGCGATCTCCGCGAGCGCCACGCCGGCGGGAGACGACGGCTCGGCCAGCACAATCGGCTTGCCGGCGTCCGCGAAGTCCGCCATGCGCGCCTGCAGGGGCACCTGGCCGAGCAGCGGCACGTCGAGCTCGCGCGCAAGCCGCTCACCACCGCCCGTGAGAAAGATCTCGGTGCGCTCGCCGCAATGCGGGCAGATGTAGTAACTCATGTTCTCGACCACGCCGACCACGGGCACGCCCACGCGCTCGAACATCTTCGCGCCGCGCAGGCTGTCGCCGACCGCCATCTCCTGCGGCGTCGTGACGATGATGGCACCCCGGAGCGTGATCGATTGCGCCAGGGACAGCTGGGCGTCTCCCGTGCCGGGCGGGAGGTCGATGAGGAAGTAGTCCAGCTCGCCCCACGCCACCTCCCGCAGGAACTGCTGGATGACCTTCATGATGATCGGACCCCGCCAGATGGCGGGCGCGTCGCGCTCGACCAGGAAGCCGAGCGACATCAGCTTGACGCCGTGTCCCTCGAGCGGCTGGATCCTGCCGCCGTGAACTTCCGGCTTCCGGCCTCCCCCCACCCCCATCATCCGGGGGATGTTGGGGCCGTAGATGTCGGCGTCCATCAGTCCGACGCGGTGGCCGTCGCGCGCCAGGGCGGCGGCGAGGTTGGCGGAAACGGTGGACTTCCCGACCCCGCCCTTGCCGGACGAGATCGCGAGGGCCGCACCGAGATTGGGTTGCTCGATGGGCGTGGGTGGGGGCGGCACGCCGCCACGGGCCGCGGCCGTCGCCGCGGCGACTCGTCCCCCCTCCCCCGTCCCTCCTCCCGAGTCCTTCACGTTGATCGTCACGGCGGTCACGCCCGGCACGGCCTTCACCGTCTTGCGCGCCTCGCGCACCAGCGTCCCGGGGTCATCGCGGGCGAGGAGAAACGTGAACGTGACCGCCCCGCCATCCACGGCGAGGTCCTTCACCATCCCGGCCGAGACGACGTCCTTGGCGAGGCGGGGGTTCGGGAGCTTGGCGAGGGCGCGCTCGACCTGCGCCTGGAGTGTGTTGGAAGCGGCCACCGGCGGGAATGTACCCGCTCGCGCGGGAGGGGGTCAACGAGAGATGGAACCACGCTGCCGGTCCGCGGGTTCTCCCAATGCATGAAATGGAGAACGGCTCTGCTCTTGGTGGTGAGCGCCTGCACCCCGGTGCGTCCTCAAGTCATGCTCGAGCCCGGCGCTTCGCTCAAGGGTTATCGCGTTTTCGTCGTGGGGCCGGTCACCGACGAAACAGGCTCCCGCTTCAACCTCAACGTCACCGATTCCCTGCGCACGCAGCTCGCCGCGCGGCTGCAGTCGCACGGCCTCACGGTTGCCGCAGCGCCGCCGCCCGACACGACGGTTGCAGCGCTCCTGGTCACGAGCGCCCTGGAGGGGTTCAGAGGCATGCCCTTCACCCTTCAGCTCGAGGGTCCGGGCGTAACCGGCTGCACGCTGCGCAGCGAGCTGCGGGACGCGCACACCGGCCGGCGCATCGGGGAGATCGTCGCATCGGTGCTGGAGGAAGGGATCAGGCCCATGTGGGCGCTGGTCGAGTGCGCGCACGACGTGGCCGACGCGATCCAGCGCCAGCTGCGCCCCTGAGGTCAGTCGCCGGGCTCGCGCACGGCGACCACCGCGAACTCGATGGCGACACGGTCGGCAACGCGCACGGTGCCCCCGCCGGCCCGCACCGGTCTGATCCCGAAGTCCGTCTGCTTCACCGCGAACTTGCCCGTTGCCCACAAGGTGTCGGCTCCGACGGTGAGGGCGACATCGGCGACCACGTCGCGGGTCACGCCCACCAGCGTGAACGCGCCCCGCACGCGAACCCCTCCGGCGATCGGCGTCACCTCCCGCGCCGTGAAGACGATCTCGGGGTGATCGCGGACGCCGAGCACCTGGGTCCGCATCACCTCGGTCACCTGGCGGAGCTCGGCGGTGTCGGGAGGCGTCAGGACTTCCAGGCTGTCCGCGAGCACCACGATCTCGACCCGCGAGTCGGCCGGCACGACCGGATGGTACACGACGCGACCGCGGGCGGCATGCGCGCGGATGAGATGATCGTGCCCGAGGAACCCGAACATCCCGGACTTCCCCACCCGCACCTCGAAGCGGCTCAGTGCGGTGAGCACGTAGACGACCGAGTCCGCGCTGTCTGCTGGCGCGGCCGTGAGCGTGAGGCCTGCGATGAGCAGGGGTAGCACGATCCCCTAGCGCTTGCGCTCGAACAAGTCCATCACGTCGACGTGGTAGGAGACCTGAAGGGCGAGGGCGTAGCCATCCCGTAGCGCGGCTCCGTGCCACCAGGAGTGCCGGTAGCTCGCCTTAATGATCGTGCCCGCATTAGCGCGCACGCCGAGGCCGACCTCTGCGTCGTAGGCAATGCGGCCGGTCGCAGCGGAGACGGGCGACTGGGCCGGGACGGGGAGCGGCGCGGCGGCCAAGAGGAGTGCGACGCGGAACGACAGTCGAGACGGGGTCGGCACGGCGTCCTGAGGAGTATAACGCTCGCCGGCCCGACCCGCCCCTTCCCTCGCTCAAGACCCAGCGGGCTGGAGTCGCAAATGGCGCCGCGCGGCGTCCAGCACCCGCTGCTGCACCGTGGCGAGCGAGCCCTCCAGCGACGCTCCCGCGGCCTTGCGATGGCCGCCGCCAGCGAACTCGTGCGCCAGCGCCGCGGAATCCACGTTCCCGAGCGACCGGAACGACACCTTGATCCGCCCGTTCGCGAGTTGCCGGAACAGGAGCGCCAGCCGCACCCCGGCGATCGAGCGGGGGAACTCCACGATGCCGTCGAGATCGTCGGGCGTGGCACCGTGGCGGGCCAGGGCGTCCGGGGGGACCGTGACCCAGGCGAGCCCCACATCCGGCTCGACGACCAGCGTCTGGAGCACCTCGGCGGTGAGCCGGATCCGGCCCTCCGGGGCGCTGGCATACACCGATTCATAGATGGACTCGGGATCGAGGCCCTGCCCCCCGCCCAGCAGCGCGCTCGCGACCTGAAGCACCCGCGGCGTGGTGTTCGCGAACCGGAACGCGCCGGTGTCGGTCAGGATGCCCACGTAGAGCGCGCGGGCGACTTCGGGCGTGAGCTCCCAGGTGAGCGCGGTGGCGAGGTCGAACACGAGCTCCGCCGTGGCGGACGCCTCGGGGGCGATGAGGCGGGGACCTCCGGGCATCGCGCCGCGGGGAGGGCTGACGTGATGGTCGATGCACACCGTCGGCCCGCGCGTCTTCTTGACCGCCGACGCCAAATCCCCCAGGCGCGAGAGGTCCGAAATGTCCAGCACCACGACCACGTCCGCCGCCTCGATCTCCTTCGCGGCACGATCGGAGCGGTCGGCGCCACTCGGGACGAGAAAGTCGAACCGTGAAGGGATAGGCGTCGGGTTGCCGATCACGGGGGCCAGGCGGCGCGCGGTGAGCAGGTGCCACAGCGCGACTTCGCTGCCCACGCCGTCACCGTCTGCATTGACGTGCGTCGTCAAGGCAACCTTGCGGCCGGGCGTGAGCACCGCGGCGATTTCCTGCGCACCACGCACGCGGTCGGGGGGAATGGGGACGGTCATGCATAAAACTACGTCAAGGAAAGGCGTCGAGGAAAACCGTCAAGAAGAAGCGTTGAGAGAATACGTCGCTCGCTACGCCTCACCCTCGACGTTTCTCTTCAACGCCTCTCCTCGACATCTTTGGCAGTGAGGAAGCTGTGCTTCCGCCCGTACGCGAAGTAGATCGCGAACCCGATCACGAGCCACACGAGCAGGCGGATCCATGTGTCCAAGGGGAGCGTCAGCATGAGACCGAGACACGACAGGATGCCGAGGATGGGAACGAGCGGCACGAGGGGCGCGCGAAATGGTCGCTCGAGATCGGGTCGCGTGTGCCGCAGGATCCACACGCCGGCGCACACCAGCACGAACGCGAGCAGGGTGCCGATGTTCACCAGCTGGCCGAGAATCTGGATCGGGAACAGGCCGGTGAACGCCGCGACCGCGATCCCGGTGTAGATCGTCGACAGGTAGGGCGTCCGAAATCGCGGATGCACCCTCCCCGCCCAGCCGCCGAGCAGGCCGTCGCGGGACATCGCATAGAAGACGCGCGATTGGCCCAGCAACATCACGAGGATCGTCGAGCCGAGGCCCAGCACCGCGCCGAGCGTTATCACCGGCCGGAACCAGGCGAGCTGTGGCACGCGCTCGACCACCATGATCACGGGGGACGGCACGTTCAGCTCCTTGTACGAGATCATGCCGGTCAGCACGAGGGACACCAGGCAATACAGGAGCGTGCAAATGCCGAGCGACGCGAGGATGCCCACCGGCATGTCCTTCTGGGGATTACGCGCCTCCTGGGCGGCCGTGCTCACCGCGTCGAAGCCGATGTACGCGAAAAAGATCAGCCCCGAGCCCCGGAGCACTCCCGACCAGCCGAACTCGCCGAACACCCCGGTATTGGGCGGAATGAACGGCTGCCAGTTCGCGGCCTGCACGTACCGGTAGCCCGCGACCACGAACACGAGCAGCACCGCGGTCTTCACGATCACGATCAGGCTGTTGAACCGCGCCGACTCGCGGATGCCGATGACGAGGATCGCGGTGATGGCGAGGATAATGAAGACCGCGGGGAGGTTGAGCAGCGCCCCCGTGGCGTGCCAGCCTGCCGTGGCGCAGCCCCCCACCCCGCGGGCCGCCTGGGTGGCGGTGCAGAACGCCAAGGGAGCGCTCGCGAGTGAACCGGGAACGTCGATACCGACCAGCCTGAGGAAGCTCACGAACGTGGCGGACCAACCGACACCCACGGTCGCCGCACCCATGGCGTACTCGAGGATCAGATCCCAGCCGATGATCCACGCGACGATCTCTCCCAGCGTGGCGTACGCGTACGTGTAGGCACTCCCCGCCACCGGGACCGCGCTCGCCATCTCGGCGTAGCACAGCCCCGCGAATCCGCAGGCGACCCCGGCGACCACCATGGAGACGGGCACCGCCGGCCCCGCGTACAGGGCGGCCGCGACCCCAGTGAGAACGAAGATCCCAGCGCCGATAATCGCGCCCACGCCGAGCGCCGTGAGGTGCAGCGGTCCGAGCGTGCGGCGCAGCGACCGCTCGGACATCGTCTCCGCCTCGGCGCGGAGCGCGGCGATGGGCTTGGTAGCGAAGAGGGACACGTCTCCGAATTTCGCGCCGCAACCCCTGCGAGCGAACGCGAGCGGGACGAGCGGGACTCGGGGCGGGACGAACGGGTTAGGGCGCGGCCGGCTCGAGCAGGTTGTGGCGGTAGCGCCGACTGAGGGTGACCTGGGCGCCCGTGTGCAGCACGACGATCGCGTCTCCGTGGAACCAGGGTTGCAGCTCCCGCACCCGGTCCAGGTTCACGAGCGCCGAACGACTGACGCGGCGAAATCGCTGCGGGTCGAGCCGGCGCTCGAGCGCCGTGAGGGTCGTGCGTACGAGGTGCGTGCGCTCACCGACGTGGAGGCGCACGTAGTTCTTCGCCGCTTCGACCCAGTCGACCTCCTCGGTGCGCACGAACACGCTGCGCCCCCCGTCTTCGACGAGGAGACGATGGGCCGGCCCGCGCTCGGCAAACCGCGGCTCGAGCGGCGCGGACAGCGCGCGACGCGCCTCGAGGTCGCGATGGTAGTCGTGCGCGTGCACCACCGCGAGGATCGCCCAATAGGTGAGGACATTCCAGTGATAGAGGACCGTAAAGGTGTCCACCAGCTTCTGCGCGAAGGGATACGGCTCGCCCGCCGCCGCGTGCAGCAGGTCCTGCACCCCTACCGCGGCAACGAGATGCAGCAGCGCGAGATCGAGGCTCGCCCCGAGGTGGATGAAGAAGTAGCGGCCGAAGCTGGCTCGGTCCACCCGAAAGCGCCGCGCGAGCCACGCCACGACCGGTGAGAGCAGTCCCCACAGATACCAGGCCGGCAGGCTCGCGGCGAGTGCCTGCCCCCAGCGGTGCGGCCCGGCGGGGAGGCTCGACACGACCCCCAGCAGCGTCCACAAGCCACACCACTTCAGCCAGCGCGGCATGGCCCGGCGACCCTAGGGCCGCTTCGAGAGCATCGAGTTCCGCACGCCGTACGCGAAGTAGATCACGATCCCGAAGACGAACCAGATGATCAACCGCTCCCAGGTGCGCCACGGCAGCGAGACCATGAGATACAGCGCCGAGACCGCTCCCAGCGGCGCCACGGCCCACACGATCGGCGTCTTGAACGGGCGCACAAGGCCCGGCTCGCGGACCCGGAGGAACACCACACCCACCGAGACAATCACGAAGGCTAGGAGCGTGCCGATCGAGACGAGGCTGCCCGCCTCGCGCACCGTCAGGAGCGACGCCACGAACGCCACAGCGATGCCGGTGATGATGGAGGTGATGTAGGGAGTCTGGAACTTCGGGTGGACCTTGTTGACGAATGGCGGGAGGAGGCCGTCCCGCGACATCGAATAGAACACGCGCGATTGCCCGAGCAACATGACGAGGATCACCGAGGAGAGTCCGGCGATCGCGCCCAGCTTGATGAGCGTGGACATCCACCCGAGCCCCGCGTGGTCCGCTGCGACCGCGATCGGGTCGGGGACGTTGAGCTCCTTGTACGACACCACGCCCGTCGCGATCCCGGACACGAGGATGTACAGGACCGTACAGATGAGGAGCGAGCCGATGATGCCGATCGGCATGTCCTTCTGCGGGTTTTTCGCCTCCTGGGCCGCGGTGCTCACGGCGTCGAAGCCGATGTAGGCGAAGAACACGATCCCCGCCCCCGTCATCACGCCAGTCCACCCGAACTCGCCGCGGGCGCCGGTGTTCGGCGGCATGAACGGATGCCAGTTCGCCGGGTTGATGGCGTGCGCCGCCCCAACGATGAATAGCAGCACCACGGCCACCTTCACGAACACGATGACGTTGTTGACGTTGGCCGATTCCTTGATGCCGATAACGAGCAGCGTAGTGATGATCGCGATGATGATCACCGCCGGCAGGTTGAAGACGGCCGTCACGTGCGGCAGCGTGTTGGGGTCGACGCCGCGCGCGGTGAGACTCTGCAACAGCGCGTCGGTCACCGCCCGCCACCCCCCGCCGGGGACCTCGATCAGCGCTGTGCCGCGAGCCGCGGCAAGCGCGCCGGGCACGTCAAAGCCGACATCGTGCAGGAACGAGACCACGTAGCCCGACCAGCCGATCGCGACCGTGACCGCCCCGAGCGCGTACTCGAGGATCAGGTCCCACCCGATGATCCAGGCGATGACCTCCCCGAGGGTCGCGTAGCCGTAGGTGTAGGCGCTCCCCGCCATGGGCACGAGGGAGGCGAATTCAGAGTAGCACAGCGCCGCAAAGATCGACGCCACGCCGGCCAGCACGAAGGAGAGCACGACCGCCGGCCCGGCGTTGAGCGCCGCAACCGTGCCCGTGAGCACGAAGATGCCGGTCCCGATGATCGCCCCGATTCCGAGCATCGTGAGGTTCAGCGCGCCCAGAGCGCGCTTCAGGCTGTGGTCGGTGAGCGCCTCGGCCTGCAGATCGGTGACGCTCTTGCGTCGGAACAGGTCCATGACCGCCTCGCGGCGATGGGGAAGCTGCGGGTCCTCGAAACGCGCGCTAGAGTAGGCCCCGCCCCGGAGCCTGTCAAGCAGCTATTGAGTTACAAGCTGTAGTTGGGAGCTTCGCGCGTGATGACGACGTCGTGGGGGTGGGACTCGCGCAGACCCGCGGAGGTGATCTGGATGAACTGCGTCTCGGTGCGGAGGGCCGGGGCGTCGCACACGCCGCAGTAGCCCATCCCGCTGCGCAGGCCGCCCACCAGCTGGAAGATCACGTCGGCCACCGGTCCCTTGTACGGCACGCGCGCCTCGATCCCCTCGGGTACGAGCTTGGTCGGTGACACCTCGCCTTCCTGGAAGTAGCGGTCGGCGGAGCCCTCCTCCATCGCGCTCAACGATCCCATGCCGCGGATCACCTTGAAGCGCCGGCCCTCGAGCAGGAACGACTCTCCCGGGCTCTCTTCCGTGCCGGCGAGCATCGAGCCCATCATCACGCTGGAGGCGCCGGCGGCGAGGGCCTTCACCAGGTCGCCCGAGTACTTGATCCCGCCATCCGCCACGACCGGGACGTCGCCCGCGCCGGCCACCGCGTCCACGATCGCGGTGATCTGCGGGACCCCCACGCCCGTCACTACGCGCGTAGTGCAGATCGACCCGGGCCCGACGCCCACCTTGACGGCGTCGACGCCGCGCTCGACCAGCTCCCGCGCACCCGCCTCGGTGGCGACGTTGCCCGCCACGAGCTGCGCGTCGGGGAACGCCTCGCGCAGGCACGCCACGGCGTCGAGCACCCCGGCCGAATGACCGTGCGCCGAGTCCACGACGATGACGTCGCAGCCGGCGTCGATCAGGGCGCGCGCGCGGGCGAGCGACTCCCGGTTGCCACCCACCGCCGCCGCGACGCGCAGGCGGCCGTGCTGGTCCTTGTTCGCGTTCGGGTGCTGGCGCCGCTTGAAGATGTCCTTCACGGTGATCAAACCCTTGAGCACGCCGCGCTCGTCCACCACCGGCAGCTTCTCGATGCGATGGCGCCCGAGGATGCGCTCCGCCTCCTCGAGCGTCGTGCCCACGGGCGCCGTGATCAGGTTGTCCTTGGTCATCGCCTCGCGGATCGGGCGGTCGAGCTCGCGCTCGAACTGGAGGTCGCGATTAGTGATGATCCCGATCAGCTTCCCGGCGCCATCCACGATCGGCACGCCCGAGATCTTGAACCGGGTCATGAGCTGGTGCGCCTCGCGTAGCGGCCGGTCGGGTCCGAGCGTGATGGGGTGCAGGATCATCCCCGACTCGCTCCGTTTGACGCGATCCACCTCGGCGGCCTGGCGGTCGATCGGCATGTTCTTGTGGATCACGCCCACGCCGCCTTCGCGCGCCATAGCGACGGCCATGTCGGCCTCGGTCACGGTGTCCATCGCGGCCGAGACGAGCGGGATGTTGAGCGGAATCTGGCGGGTGAAGCGACTGCGGACGTCCACGTCGCGCGGATGCACGCTCGCGTGCCGCGGGACCAGCAGCACGTCGTCGAACGTGAGGGCGACGCCCGGACGGAAGGTTCCCATGGCGAAAGTTATCCGGGCGGCTGCCGTTCCTCAACCGGCGGCGGCTCCGCCGGCTTGTGCGTCGCCTCATCCACCGCCGCTTTCCCGGCGGCCGCGACGCGCTCGAGAAACTTCCCCGCCTTGGCCACGGCGTCCATCGTCCCCGTGATCATCGAGACCGGCACGCGACCGGCGCGCAACGTGTCCTCGAGGCTCTCCGCCACCTTCTGGAACCCGGGGGCGCCGGCGGGCCGCTCCGCGTACTTCGATTCGAGGAACTCGATGTAGTCCAGTACCTGGTACGCCTTCTCGTCGGGGAGCGCCTCCAGCTTGCGCCGGAGCCGCTCCAGCAGGATCTCGTTCATGGCTGGGACTGCACCTCCAGCGAGAGCAGGTCCACCACCGGATTGCCGAGGTAGCGGCTGCGCCCGGCCCGCACGCGGGCGGTGACCTGGATGACCGTAAGGGGGGTGAGAGCCGCCACCAAGGCGCGCTTCGAGTCGGGAACGACGACGTACGCGAAGCCGCGCTCGGGCAGCGGCCCACGGGCGAGCAGGTACGTGGCGCCGGCCGGCATCTCCGGGCGCAGCTCGTCGGCTCGCTCGAGGGCGATGAACTGCAGCCTCCACCGCAGCATCTGCCCGATGTAGCGCTCGGGATCGGTGCGCAGCTCCGCTGCGCTCACGCCCACCAGCACCCCCGCGGGCGCAACCTCGAGGTCCGCCGACTTCACCCAGCCCTCGAACTGCACGCGCGTCCAGTCCCCCGACCGGGAGAGCACGCGCATCGGCGTCAAGGCCGTGATCATCCCGGCCTGCGGCCCCTCCGGAGCGCGGTACAGCGCGGTGCGGCGTGCCGGCTGGGCGCGGGAACTGTCCACGGCGCCGGAGTCCCCGGGGCTACGCCCCGGGGTGGGTCTACCCCTTCCGGTGTCGGAAGCCCCGGCGCGCGCACCCACGGTCGCCTCCACCGGCTCCAGGGAGCCGCGCGGCATCCAGCCGGCGCGCTGCGCGTGGACCCAGCTGCGCTCCTCGCTGATGCGGGAGAGTGCAAAGCCCTGCGGCAGCTTCACGACTAGCGCTCCGCCGGGCGCTGCGCGCAGGTTTTCGTCGGGCGCGCGCGTGACCGCGAGGTCGAAGCCCGGGCGGGGCGTCGGGCCGACGGACGACACGAAGATCCAGCCCTCGAGCGTCACCGCCTGCCAGTCACCCTGACTCTCACCGCCTGTCCCGACCAGCTCGGTGCCCGGCGGGAGGCGCACCAGCCGTTTCCCGCCCTGCTGCTGGTAGAACCACTCCCCATCCCCGGTGACGCGATAGCGCGCTTGCGCGACGAGGGAGTCGGGAGGGGCCGGCGGCACGGCGAGGCACAGCACAACTGGAAGAGCGCGAAGGGCTTGGCTAGATTGCATCCCCCTCAATATGGCGAAGCGGCGCGGGCAGCGCACCCCGGTCGTCCTGATCGTCCTCGACGGCTGGGGCTTTCGCCCCGGCCGTGAAGGCAATGCGATCGAGCTAGGTGAGACGCCGACCTGGCACCGCCTGTGGGCGCGCGCCCCACGCACGCTGCTCGCCGCGTCGGGCCTCGCCGTCGGACTCCCCGAAGGCCTCATCGGGAACAGCGAGGTCGGGCACCTGAATCTCGGAGCCGGGCGCGTCGTGCCTCAGGACATCGTGCGGATTTCGCACGCGATCGATTCCGGCGAGTTCTTCCGGTTGCCGCCGCTCACCAACCTGTGCCGCGCCGTGAAGCAGACCGGCGGCACGCTGCACCTGCTCGGGCTCATTGGCACGGGCGGCGTGCACGCCCTGGACATGCACCTCGCCGCTGCCCTCGAGCTGGGGCGGCAGCACGACCTGCCGGTGGCCGTCCACGCCTGGCTCGACGGCCGGGACACCGCACCGCAGTCGGGGCTCGGGTTCATGGAGGACCTGGTCGAGCAGCTGGGGACGAGTGACGGACGAGGGAAGAGTGTGGTGTCCACCGTTGTCGGGCGGTATTACGCCATGGACCGGGACAAGCGGTGGGAGCGCACCAAGGTGGCCTACGACGCGATGGTGCGCGGCATCGGGGCGGCTGTGCCCGATCCCGTAGCGGCGGTTCGCCAGGCCTACGAAGCCGGGGAGACCGACGAGTTCGTGAAGCCGCGCGTGATCACCGGCACGCCGCGCATCCGTAGCGGGGACGGGGTGTTCTGCGTCAACTTCCGGGCCGACCGCATGCGCCAGATCGTGCGCGCGCTCGCCGTGGAGGGGTTCGACGGCTTCGACGTGAGCGACCGGCCGCTGGTCGCGCTCGTCACGATGACCCAGTACGACGAGACCTTCCCCTTCCCGTCCGCGTTCGCGCCGGTCGTCCTCTCGCACATCCTGGCCGAGGTGCTCTCGGCGCACGGGATGACTATGTTCCGGACGGCGGAGACGGAGAAATACGCCCATGTGACGTACTTCTTCAACGGCGGATTCGAGCCCCCGTATCCCGGGGAAGAGCGCCTGCTCGTACCGTCGCCGAAGGTAGCCACGTACGATCTGATGCCGGAGATGAGCGCCGCCGGCGTGACCGATGTACTGTGCAAGGCGATTGACGCGGGGGAACACGACTTCATCCTCTGCAACTACGCCAACGGGGACATGGTGGGGCACTCGGGGGTACTAAGCGCGGCCGTGAAAGCGGTGGAGACGGTGGACCGCTGCCTCGCCCGCGTGTTGCAGAGCGCGGAACGCCAGCGCGTCCCCGTGCTGGTCACGGCCGACCACGGCAATTGCGAGCTGATGATCGACCCCGCGACGGACGGCCCACACACGGCGCACACCACCAACCCGGTGCCGCTGGTGATCGTGGGCGACGGCGTGCGGGGCCCGCTGCGTCACGGCGGCGCGTTATGTGACGTCGGGCCCACACTGCTCGCGCTGCTGGGCATCGAGCGGCCGCCGCAGATGACGGGGCGGGATCTCAGAGAGGACGCATGACGCCACGACGCCACGTTGCACGACTTACCCGGACTGCAGCCACTGTCGCCGCTCTCGCGTGGCTTGGCGTGGTGGCGTCGTGGAACGACTGCGCCGCACAGGTCGGCCACCCCCCCGACCGCTCGCCGTTCCGGGACCTCAAGATCGGCGGCAGCTTCGTCTTCAGTTTCGGCTACCTGGGCGGGAGCCGGGGCATGGTCGGCGTCGGTCCGTCCGACGGCAACGTCTTCGGGATCCGCTATGAGCGGCCCCTCGGCCGGAACCTGGTCGCGATCCTTGGCGCCGCCGGTGCGCTGACGACGCGTTACATCGTGGACCCCACGAAGGACTCCGCGTCCCGCACCTCCGGCCCGGTGGACAACACCGTCGCGCTGATCGATGCTGGCCTCCACCTGCGCTTGATGGGCGGGAAGACGTGGCACGGGTTCGCCCCGGAGATCGGCGTCTCGGCCGGCGTGGCCTACGCGGGACCCGCGCCGGGGGATCCCAGCCAGTACGACTTCAAGGCCAAGCTCACGCTCGGCCCGGAGGCCGAGCTCCGCTGGTATCCCGCGCGACGGCTGTCGCTGCGCGCGGGCGCCGAACTGCTTTACTGGAGACTCAGCTACCCGCTCGAATACCGCGTGCCACCCACGCAGTGCACGACCGGCTGCAACCCCGTCCTGTCGCTCGACGACAACCTCAAGCAGTGGACCAGCCACCCCTGGATCAACCTCGCCGTGGGATGGACTTTCTAGCGGACGGGCTGCACCGGGCTCTCGCTCTTCTCTTCTCGGGCGACGCGGAGGTCTACGGCGTCGCGCTGCTCACCACGAAGATTGCGCTCATCGCCACGGCCATCGCTTGCGCCGCGGGGATTCCCCTGGGGTTCGTGCTCGCGACGCGGCCGTTCTGGGGCCGGCGCGCTGCACTCACCGTCGTGAACACGGCGCTCGCCTTCCCCACATGATCGGCGACGTGCTGCTCGCCTTCCCCGTCGCCGCGGCGCTCTCCGCGGCGGCCGTACAGGGCGTGGACCCCCGCATCCGGCGGACCGCGCAGACGCTCGGGGCAGGACCGTGGCGCACCGCGTGGACGGTGGCGCGCGAGGCACGGTTCGCGCTTGCGGCCGTCCTCACGGCGGCGTTCGGGCAGACGGTGGCGGAGGTCGGCGCCGCGATGATGGTTGGCGGCAACATCCGGGGGTCCACTCGCACGCTGACGACCGCGGTCGCGCTGTACACGTCCCAAGGAGAGTTCGGCCTCGCCCTCGCCCTCGGGATCATCCTCATCGTGCTCGCGCTCGTCGTGAACGTGGGACTGCAGCTGCTTCAGGGCCGAGGAGGGGGTCATGCTTGAGTTGCGCGGCGTGCGCCACCGGTACGGCGACCGCCTTGTGCTCGAGCTTGACGGGTTCCGCGTGGCCCCGGACGCGCGGCTCGCGATCGTGGGGCACAACGGGTCCGGCAAGAGCACGCTACTCAGGATCCTCGCGTTGCTCGAGCGACCGACCGAGGGCACGGTGCTCGTGGACGGCCGCCCCCCATCGGGCGCCCGCCGGCACGTCACGCTGGTCGAGCAGCGGCCGGTCCTGTTCCGCGGCACCACGCTCGACAATCTGGGATATGGGTTGCGGGTGAGAGGGATGAGACACCCCGCGGTCCACAGGAAAGTGCACGAGGTGGCCGAGCTGCTCGGCATCGCGCCGCTGCTCGCACGACGGGCCCACGACCTGTCGGACGGCGAGGTACAGCGCGTGGCAGTCGCGCGGGCGCTCGCGGTCGAGCCCAAGTTCTTGCTGCTCGACGAGCCGGTGAGCTCGGCCGATCGCGCGGCCGCGGCCACGCTGTATCGCGCACTCGCGGAGGAGCGCCGGCGCCGACCCTTCGCGATCTGCCTCGCCTCGCACCAGCTGGAAGACGCCTATCGCTGGGCCGACGACATCCGGGCGCTGGCGGAGGGCCGGCTCTCGCCTGTGACACCCGAGAACCTGTTCCGCGTGGACTTGCCTGCCACGCCCGCCGGCGTGCTTAAGCACGTGCCCGTGGGGCCGATCGCGATCGCGGTCCTCACCGACAAATCGGGCCCCGCCATCCTCGCCGTGTCCCCTACCGACATCTTCGTGAGCAAGCAGCCGACGCCGTCGTCGGCCCGCAACGTCTTCGCGGGCCGCGTGACGCGGCTCGAGCGGCAAGACGGAGCGGGGGGAGCGGGGGGAGGGAGGGGAGGGGGGGCGGTACACGTGACGGCAGACGTCGGGGTCGAGCTCGTAGCGGCGATCTCCGAGGAGGCGGTGCGCGATCTGGGGCTCACACCCGGAAGCCAGGCGATCTTCGCCTTCAAGGCCAGCGCGGTGCGCGTCTTCTAACCGATGCCGATCAGCTATCTTACCCGCATCGTCGAGTTTACGGCGACGCACCGCATCCGCCGCGCCGACTGGCCGGCCGAGCGAAACGCGCTAGAGTTCGGCAAGGCGGCGGTGGATCACGGGCACCGCTACCAGTGCCGCGTGACGGTGAAGGGGGCGCTCGCGCCCGAGGCCGGCGGCGTGATGAGCCTGGTCTCACTCGACGCGCTCCTCGCCGAGGAGATCACCGCCCGCTTCGACGGACGCCACATCAACGAGGCCGTCCCCGAGTTCGCCGACGGCGCGCGGCTCGCGACCGGGGAAGCGCTCGCGCAGTACGTCTGGCAGCGGCTCGCCCGGCGGCTGCCTCCTGGCGTGAAGCTGCACGCGGTGCGCGTGCAGGAGGGACCGCATCTCTACTCCGAGTACTTCGGCGAAGCCTGACGCCACCCCCGGGCGCCAGCCCGGGGCGCGCCGGGGTCGCATGAGCGTCGAGTCCGCGGTGGTCGAAGAAGTCGCGGTGTGGCTCGAGGTGAATGGCGCGCCCGCCGTGACGTGGATGTGCACGCCCGATCAGCTCGAGGAGCTCGCCGCAGGGTGGCTGCACGGCGAGGGCTACATCGAGACGCTGGACGACCTCCTCAAGCTCCGCCCCTGCGCCACGGACTTGGGCTTCTGGGCCGATGTGCGCCCGGAGCGCGTGGCCCTCGTCAGGGCCGAGAACCGCCACCGCGTGCTCGCGTCGGGCTGCGGAGCCGTGTCCACGCTGCTCGCCGACCCGCACACCTTGAGGCGTGCGCCCGCGCGCCGGGAGCCGCCCGCCGGTGAGCGATTGCGCGCGCTTTTCAAGGAGCTGTTCGCGCAGGGTGAGCGCTACAACGAGACCGGCGGTATCCATGCGGCGGCGCTCACGGACGATGCGCGCCTCGAGTTCCACGCGGAGGACATCGGGCGGCACAACGCCGTCGACAAGGTGATCGGCGCGGCGGTGCTCGCGCGGCAGCCGATCCGCGACCGGGGGCTCCTCGTCACAGGCCGCATCTCGGCGGAGCTGGCGTTCAAGGCGGCGCGCGCCGGCGCCGCCTACGTCGCCACGCCGAGCGTCCCCTCGACCTTGGCCCTCACCATCGGCCGCCAGGCTGGGATGGTGCTGATCGGGCGGGCGGTGAGCGGCACCCCGCACCTGCATCGGCCCGAGGCATGACGCGGGAGGCGCTGCGGGCGCTCCTCCAGGAAGCGAAAACGGTTGCGGTGGTGGGGTTGTCCCCGAGTCCGGAGCGCCCGAGCCATCACGTGGCGCGCTACCTCCAGAAGGCCGGCTACCGCATCGTGCCGGTGAACCCGGGGCACCCGATCATTCTGGGCGAGCCGAGCTTTCCGACACTCGCCGCCGCCGCCCGCGTGCAGGCGATCGACATCGTGGACGTGTTCCGTCGCAGTGAGCTCGTTGGACCGATCGTGGACGAGGCCATCGAGCTCAGGCCCAAGCTGATCTGGCTGCAGGTCGGCGTGCGGGACACGGCGGCGTGCGAGCGCGCCCTGGTGGCCGGTATATCCTTTGTCATGGACCGCTGTCTGATGGTAGATCATCGACAGCTGCTGACGTGACGCGCCGCGCCGTCGCGCTGCGCCTCGCCGTCGCGTGGCTCGCGGCGGCCTCGGGCGCGGCCGCGCAGACCCCCGGCGAGCCGCGCCTGTTTCTGTCCGTGTTCGGCGGGTACCGCAGCGGCCAGCAGCTCTGGGTGGTGAACGACCAGCCGTTCGCCGTGCTCGTGGCGCACGGCGATTCCGCGGTGCCCGCCGGAGGCTATGACACGCTGGACCTGGTGCGGCGGTTCAACCCCGGGTTCGTGGTCGGCGCCGCGGGAGCCTACTTTCCCGAGCCCACCGTGGGATTCGAGGCCGAGGTCGTCTTCCTCGGGATGAGCGTCGAAAGCCGCTGCGCGATCCGGCAGGCCCAGCCCCCCCAGGCAGGCGACCTCGATCCGGAGCTGTGCCTCAGCCTCTTGGGACAGTCGGTTCCGACGAGCGCCGTAAGCCTGTCGCTCGGCGTAGTCGGGCGGGTGAACCCGGGCGGCACCACCTCTCCCTACGTCCGCCTCGACGCCGGCCTGATCGCGCGCACGCGCAGCACGATCGAGCTGACGGGCACGTTCGCGGACGCCAACGGCCTCCCCATCCCCGCGACCGTCGTCGAGGATTCGCGCCCCCGGACCACGGACGTGCATGTCTCGGTGGGCGCCGGCCTGGCGCTCGCCGAAGGAAAGGGGTACCAGCTGCGCGTCGAGGGGCGCGACGTGATCGCGCGAGTCGACCGAGTGACGGGGCTCGCCGACCCCAGCAACCCAGCCACCGGCGCGCTGGCTCCGCCCCACGGCGGGCGCTTCTTCCACAACCTGGTGTTCACCGTCGCGCTCGACGTGATCTTCGAGAAACGGCGCGGCCGCCGCTACTGACGCAATGCGCGGCGCCGTGCTCGCCGGTGGCGCCGCCCGGCGCTACGGGGGCCTCCCCAAGGGGCTCGAGGAAATCGGCGGCCGCCGCATTCTCGATCGCGTCGCCGACGCCGTCGCCGCGGCGACCGGCGCGCCTCCCCTCCTCGTCGCCAACGACCCTCGCGCCCCCTCGTGGCGAACCGATCTGCGCACCGTGCCCGACGTACGACCGGGTGCGGCAGCCTGGGCGGCATCTACAGCGCCGTGCTCGCGGGCCCCGACGCCGTACTGTGCGTGGCGTGGGACATGCCGTTCGTGACGCCGGAGCTCCTCGTTGCGCTGGCGGAGGGCTTCGCCCCGTGGGACGCGTTCCTTCCCGAGAGCGGCGGCCGCCGCGGAGTGGAGCCGCTCTGCGCCGTGTACGGCCCCGCGTGCGCGCCGGCGATCGAGCGGCGGGTCGCGCGTGGCGAGCTCGAGGCCATCGCCTTCCACCCCGATGTGCGGATCGGTACACTACCCCTCGAGCGGGTACGCCGCTGCGGCGACCCGGAGGTGCTGTTCTTCAACATCAACCGCCCGGAGGACCTCGAGCGGGCGGAGGCGCTGTGGCGGCGACGCGGATGATCTCGGTAATCGGCCGCAAGAACGCCGGCAAGACGACGCTGCTCGTCGCGCTCGCCGCGGAGCTCGACCGCCGCAAGTTTCGCGTCATGACGATCAAGCACGGCACGCATAAGGCAGACCTGGACCAGCGGGGCAAGGACACGTGGCGCCACTGGCACGAGGGCAAGGCCGAGCGGGTGCTGCTGGAGGCCCCCGGGGAGCGGGTGCTGTTCGAGCGCACGTCCCAGGAGTCGGACCCGATTTCGCTCGCCCGCCGCTATCACGAGGGCGCGGACATTATCCTGGTCGAAGGTTTCAAGCGCGCGCCACTCCCCAAGATCGAGGTGTACCGCCTCGTGGCGGGGCCCGACCCCGTGTTCGATCCTACCGTCCACGCAGCGAGCGACTGGGTCGCCATGGTGACCGACAACCCGACCTATCGGGCGCCGTTCCCCGTGTTCCGGTTCAACGACACGGCCTGGCTCGTCACCCTGGCGAACCTGGCCTGGGACCGCGCCAAGATCCTCCCCCCCTGACGTGTTGACTCCGGCGGAAGCCGCGCGGCTCATCGTCGACCACTGCGCCCCCCTCCCCGCCGAGCGGCGGCCGCTCAAAGAGGCGCTCGACCTCGTGCTGGCGGAGGACGTCACCAGCCCGATCGACCTCCCGGGATGGGATAACTCCGCAATGGACGGCTACGCGGTACGCGCGGCCGACGTGGCCGGAGCGACGCGCGACCGCCGCAAGACCCTGCGGATCGTCGAAACGGTACCTGCCGGGCGGTTTCCCGAGCAGCCGCTCGGTCCGGGGGCGGCGACGCGGATTTTCACCGGGGCGCCCCTCCCGCCGGGGGCCGACAGCGTCATCCGCCAGGAAGACACGGAAGCGCTCGCCGAGGGACGCGTCGCCATCCTGGACGACCGCGATGCCCGCCACAACGTCCGCCGCCGCGGCGAAGACCTGCGCCGCGGAGACGTCGTGCTCACCACGGGGACCGCGCTCGGGCCCGCCCAGCTCGGTGTGCTGGCGTCGATCGCCCACGCCACCCCCCTCGTGCATCGCCCGCCGCGCGTGGCCGTCCTCGCCTCAGGGGAAGAGGTCGTGGATCTCGACCAGGCGGAGGAGATCCTCGCCGGCCGCAAGATCGCCTCCTCGAACTCCTACACCCTCTTCGGCCTGATCCGCCGGGCCGGCGGCATCCCCGTCGAACTCGGGATTGCCCGCGACACCAAAGCGAGCCTGCGGGAGCACCTGGCCCCGGCGGCGGACGCCGACATGCTCGTGACGACTGGCGGGGTGAGCGTAGGTGAGCACGACCTGGTGCGCGACGTGTTGGCCGAGCTGGGATGCGACATGAAGCTATGGCGCATCCGCATGCGCCCTGGCGCCCCGCTCGGCTTCGGCACGCTCGCGGGCCGCCCCTGGCTGGGACTGCCCGGCAACCCCGTGAGCACGATGGTGACGTTCGAGCTGTTCGCCCGGCCGGCGCTCCGCCGCCTGCTCGGGCACGCCCTGCCGTTCCGCCGGACCGTGCCCGTATGCGTCGCCGAGCAGATTACGCTCGGGCCGCCGCTGCGGCACTTCCTGCGGGCGCTTGTCAAGCCCGAGCCCCCGGACGGCGCGCTCACCGCGCGCTTGACGGGCCCGCAGGGCTCCGGCATCCTGACGTCGATGGCGCGCGCCAACGCCCTGCTCATCGTGCCCGAAGACCGCCCGGCGGTGCCCGCGGGCACCACGCTGCACGCGCTGCTGTTCGACGACCCGGTGCACGTGGCCCCGCCCCCCTTCTGATGCGCCCCCCTGACAGGCTGCGCCGCGCCGCGCGGCTGCTCGGCGCCGTCCTCCTCGTCGGCCTCGTGTACTGGGTCAACGCGCAGTCACCGCCCGACGTGCGCCTGGGGATCCTGTATATCGTTCCCGTGCTGCTCGTGACGTGGCACGACGGGCTCGGCTGGGGGAGCGCGTTCGCCGTCGGCACCGCGGTGCTGCGTTACGTGATCGGGCTCGAGCAAATGCCACCGGACACCGGCGTGACCGTGCGGATCGCGAACGAGGCGGCCTACCTGACCGTGGTGGGCGTCGCGATGGCGGGGCTGGTGCAACTGCGGCGCACCCAGGCGCAGCTCGAGGGAATGGCGGCTCACGACCCGCTCACGGGGGTCCTCAACTCCCGCGCGTTCGCCGAGCGGCTGAGCCAGGAGCTCGACCGCAACCGGCGCTACAACCGGCCGCTGGCGCTCCTCTACCTCGATCTCGACGACTTCAAGGCCGTGAATGACCGGCACGGCCACCAGACGGGCGATGCCGTGCTGCGGCTCGTCGCCGAGGCCACGCGGAGCGCGGTGCGCCAGTCGGACATCGTCGGCCGGCTGGGCGGCGACGAATTCGCGGTGCTGATGCCGGAGACTGAGGGGTCGGTCGCCCATGCCGCCGCCACTCGCCTCGCGGCCGGCATCCGCACGGTGTTCCGGGGCACGCCCTCCGTGACCGCAAGCATCGGCCTGGTCTCCTCGCTCGGCGCGGAGCGGGGGGTCGAGGAGCTGCTGCGGCGCGCCGACGAAGCTATGTACGAGGCGAAGCGCGCGGGGAAGGACCGGGTGGTGCAAGTCGCGCTGTGATCCCGCTTCTCAAGGAACTGCTGCTCATCTTCACGTCGGTCCTCTTCATCGTGGACCCCTTCGCCGCCGTCCCGAGCTTCCTCGCCATGACCGCGCGCGACACCCCGGCCCAGCGGCGCGCCATGGCCCGCCGCGGCGCGTGGACCTGCGCCGTCACCCTCACCGTGTTCGCGCTGGGCGGCTCCTTGATCTTCACGCTCTTCGGGATCACGCTGGGCGCGTTCAAGATCGCCGGCGGGGTGCTCATCGGCCTGAACGCGCTCGAGATGGTGCAGGCGCGCCGCAGCATGCAGCGCGAGACACCGGTCGAGCAGGCCGAGGGGACTCAGAAGGAGGATGTCGGGATCATTCCGCTCGGCGTGCCGATGCTCGCCGGGCCGGGCGCGATCTCCACCGTCATGGTGCTGGCGCTGGGCTCGCGCAGCGCCGCCAGCACGGCCGCGCTGTACGTGTCCGTCGCGCTCACCGCCTACGTCTCCTACGTCGTCCTCGCGGCGGCGACGGCGGTGGAGCACCGCCTCGGCCAGACCGGCATGCGCATCCTCACACGGCTCATGGGGCTCGTGCTCTGCGCCATCGCCGTCCAGTTCATCGTAGACGGAATCAAGATCACGGGATTGGCCGGGAGCGCGTGACCCGTGCTTCCTTCCTCGGCCTCGTTGCGGCGTGGGCACCGCTCGCCCCCCTCGGAGCGCAACACGGGTTGACGGCCCGCCTCTCGGGCCAAGGGATCCTCGTCGGCACGTACGCCGACCCCGTGGCAGGCGGACAGTCTCTCGGTGAAGTACGCCTCGTGCAGCCGATCATCATGCTCGATGTCGGCCTCCCCCGCCTGCGACTCACGTTCCACGCGACCGCGGACTTCGAAGGCTGGACGATGCCGCACGGCGAGCTCGCTCCCGGCGACTGGGGCGAAGGTTACGTGGACCGTCGCCACCCCCACACGTACGTGCATGAGCTGATGCTCTCGGCCGAGGACGTCCTCGGCCACTTCGACGGCAAGGCACGCACGACGCTCAGTGTCGGTAAGGGATTCGTCCCCTTCGGGACCGACGACCCGATGAGTCGGCCGGTCGAGCGGTTCCCCGTGAACCACCACCTGAGCCAGATCCTCGAGCGTGCCCTCGTGATGGCTGAGGTTGACGTCGGCCCTGCGACGATCGAGGGGGCCGTCTTCAACGGCGATGAGCCCGAGAGTCCGGGCCAGTCACCCAGCCTCAGCCGGGTCGGCGACTCCTGGGCCGCGCGGCTCACCCTGCGCCCGCTCCCCGGCCTCGAGTGGCAGGGCTCGAGGGCCGTGGTTCACTCCCCGGAGAACCGCGCGGGCGCGGGGACGGACGCGCGCAAGTGGAGCACCTCGGTACGCGCCGACCGCCGCGCCGGCCCCGCTCACCTCTATGCGCTCGTCGAGTGGGCACGCACGTCCGAGGCCGACGGGGTCTTCGTGTTCCACAGTGTGCTCGCCGAAGCAGCTGTCACCGCCGGGCGGCACCAGCCGTACTACCGTTTCGAGCGCACTGAGCGGCCTGAGGATATGCGCACACTCGATCCGTTCCGTAGCGTGCGCCCGCATCTCGACAATTCCATTCTCGGCACGAGCCGCTGGTCCATCCACACGCTGGGGTACGGGCTGCGCCTCGGCGCCCCCATCGGTCACCCGGACGTGGTGCCATTCATCGAGGTCTCGTACGGCCGGATCGCTACAGTGGACGGGGGGCTGTTCGACCCGACCACGTTCTACGGCCGCGATAGTTTCTGGTCCGCGAGCGGCGGTCTGCGAATCGCGTGGGGAATGCGCGGGCACCGCATGGGGAGGTACGGGGTACCGACGAGGACGATGGACATGCCCGCGATGACCGAGCCCGACCGTGCCCGCTGAGCGGGGACTCACGCTGCTCGTCACGTGCCTCGCGGTCATAAGCGGGGCGTGCAGCGAAAGGCCCACCGACACCGAGGAGCCACCGATCGTGCCGGCTGCAACCCCGACGCTCGTCGCGACGGTGAGTATCCCGCCTGCCTACGGCATCCATGACACGTTCGTCCGGGATGGCTTGGCCTTCGTCAGCGCGTGGAACACCGGGGTGATGATCTTCGATGTAGGCAACGGTGTGCAGGGGGGAAGCCCGTCGAGCCCGCAGCTCATCGCCACCTACGCGACGCCAGGAGGGGAGACCCACAACGCCTGGTGGTTCTGGAACCCGAACACCGGCGAGAAAAAGTACCTGTTCGTGGGGCAGGAGGGACCCGGCGCCTTGGGCGCGACCTCCTCGGGCGACATCCATATCCTCGATGTCTCCGACCTCTCCCATCCGACTGAGGTGGCGTCGTTTCATGTGAACGGCGCCGGCACGCACAACTTCTGGATGGATGAAAGCGCGCAGATTCTCTACGCCGCCTATTACAACCAAGGCATAGTGGCGCTCGACGTGTCGGGGAATCTCTCCGG
This sequence comes from Gemmatimonadota bacterium, assembly GCA_003221005.1. Taxonomy (GTDB): domain Bacteria; phylum Gemmatimonadota; class Gemmatimonadetes; order Gemmatimonadales; family GWC2-71-9; genus AG25. The sequence goes on along the minus strand of QHTZ01000078.1, from coordinate 25,123 downwards.
GAGCCTGTCCAACCGGCTTGTCGACAGCCTCCGGCCGGGAGGCGCGGGCGACACGTACACCTGGGGCGTGCAGCTCGACCACGGCACGCTATACGCGAGCGACATGCTCAGCGGTTTCTGGCAGATCGGACTGACCGCCGGGCACTTCTCAGCCAAGCGCGGAGGCGACAACGTGCCCGACCGGTACACCTCAGACCTCACCGTGGCGAACGGGTTCGGATACACCGGCACCTGGGGATCGAATCGGCCCGGCGTGGTCGGAGACGCGGTCAAGATCTGGATACTCGGGGCCTCGAGCGCCCCGCTGCTGGTGGATTCGATCGTCACGGCGGGAATCGGAACGGTGAGCGACATCAAGGTGAGCCCCGACGGCAAGCTGCTCATGTTCACCGCGGAGCGGGGTCCGAACGCCGGGTTCTGGTTTTACAGCCTGAGCGATCCCGCGACGCCAGCTTACGTCGCCAGGTACCTCGTTTCGAGCGGCGTGCACACGGGAAAGTTCGGGACGATCGGCGGCCGGTTGTATGCGTTCGGCGCGGAGGATCCGCCCGAGCCGGCGTTGCTCATCCTCGACGTGACGGACATCGACCGCTAGCGCGCCTCACGGCCCGACGGCGACGCGATCGCCGCCCGCAGCCTTGGCTTCGTACAGTGCGCGGTCCGCAGCCTGCAGCAACGCGTCGAGCGTGGCGCAAGTCGGGCCGTACGTCGCCACCCCCACGCTGACCGTGACCGCTACCTTGCATCCCCCCACCACCCGCTCCGCGAAATGCGACCGCGCGTCGGAGCGGATCCGCTCGGCCACGAGCTGGGCATGGCTCCGGTCCGTGTCCGGCAGCACCACGCCGAATTCGTCGCCACCGTAGCGGCATGGGATATCGACCGCGCGCAGGTGGCGGCAGATCAGCTCGCCCAGCGCCCGTAACACGGCGTCGCCCACCCCATGACCGAACCGGTCATTCGCCGCCTTGAAGGCGTCCAGGTCGAGCAGCACGAGGGACGATGTGACGCCATGGCGGCGGCAGCGCGCCACTTCCCGCTTCAGCGAGGACTCGAGGCAGCGACGGTTGAAGAGACCCGTGAGCGCATCGGTCAGCGCGTCGTGCTCCACCACCGCCAGGTCGGCGCTCTCGATGATAACCGGCTGCAGCAGCCGGGGGCTCACGTTGAGGAAGTAGTCGAGGATGGCCACTTCGTCGCCCACATCGCGGCCGAGGCGGTCCGTCAGGTTCCTGCGGTGCCGAGCGAACGCCTTCCCGTGCCGCTCCGCTTCGGCCTCAGAAAGCTCGATGCGCGTCAGCTGGCGCAGGCGGCTGCGAAACAGGGCGGAGAGCGCGGGGGAGGGCGCCGCCGGTGACAACGCCTGGGCGACCCACTCCGGGATCACGCCACCACCCTGCCGGCTTGACATCCCCCGCCGCTCGCGGAGGGTGCGCCGGTCGAAACCAGTCCGTCGGTCGAGTGGCACAGCCTTGTCCATCTGGCGCCGCCGCCCCTTGCGTCGGTCCGTTGGCCCACGCCGCTCCGTAAGGGGCAGCCCGGGGTCCGTAGCCTGGAACTCTCCTGCCCGTCGGTCGCCGATCATGGCTCGCCTCCCCCTGAAAGGCACGACTTAAGGGCTCTTGCCGAAGGACGGCTGCATGAAGTGGACCGCCATGTGCCGGTGCGGGAGGGAGCCAGGTGGGTCTGAGAATGGTGCGTGCTCGCTACACCGCTCACATCCTCTTGTACTTCGGCCCGCTCCCCCCCTCTCTCGGCGTCCAGCGCGGCCCCAACACGTCCGTCGCCTTGCAGTCGATGCAATTGGGCGCGTTGACGCGCAGGGTCCCGTCGGTGCGCTCGTACACGCCAGCGGGGCAGACGTGGGAGTAGAAGTCCGCGAGCTCCGGGGTTACATCCCGGCCAACCACGAGGTGGGTCGGGATCGTATCACGCGTCGCGTTCCCTGACTTGAAGACCCCGTCCACCTTCGAGAAGGTGAGACGGCCGTCCGGGACGAACGGCCCCGGGGCTGCGCGCGCGGTTCTGACGCGCCGGGCTATCTCGGCGTCCGGCTCCGTGGCGATCTTCCGACCCGGGAACCGCCCGCCTGTCAGCGTCATGAGGCTCGCCTTGAGGCCCCCGGCATAGAAGCCGCCCTTGAACGCGAGTCGCATGTTCCGGGTGCGGTAGAGGTCGTGCATGACGAACGAGCTGTTGACGAGCCGATCGTACTCCGCCAGGCGCGCGGCGGTGGGGCCGTCCCCCGATAGCGCCTGGAAGATCGCGCGTGCGGCAAAGATCCCGGATTGCATGGCGTAATGGATCCCCTTGAGGGAGGGGACGTCCACGAAGCCCGCGGAGTCACCGAGCAGGACGACGCCTTCGCCCGAGCGGCGCTCCGGCACTGAGTAATAGCCACCCTCGGGGATCGTCTTGGCGCCCCACTCGACGAGCTCTCCTTCCTCCAGGTAGCGCCGGAACAGGGGGTGCGTCTTCATACGCTGGAACAGCACGTGGACGTCGAGTGTGGCGTCCGAGTAGTCGAGTCCGACCACGAGCCCCAGCGCCACGAGGTTCGGCTCGAGCGGATACATAAAGCTCCCGCCGAACGCGGAACTCTCCAGCGGCCAACCGAGCGTATGCACGATCGTATCGAGCGGTCGCTTAGTCTCCCAGATCTCCTTGACGCCGAGGGCAAAGATCTGCGGATTCTCGGAGCCGACCCGCTGCCACTCGAGGTAGGCCTGGGCGAGCAAGCCGCGCGTCCCTTCCGCGAGGGCCGTCACCCGCGCGACGACATCGTTCGGCGCGACGTAGCTCGACTGCGGCTGACCCGCACGATCGAGCCCGGTGGCGGCGGTGCGCACACCTGCCACGCGCGCTCCGTCAACGAGCAGGTTCGCCGCCGGAAAGCCGGTGAAGACGTTGACGCCCAGCCCTTCCGCGCAGGTGCCGAGCCAGCGCACGATCTCGCACAGCGACGCGACATAATTCCCGCTGTTGTGCATGGTGGGAGGAACGGGAAGACGCAGCCGCCCTCGAGCGGTCAGCAGATACACCGCTTCTCTCCCGACCGGCGCGCGGAACGGGAACTCCCAGTCCTTCAACTCGGGGAAGAGCTCGCGAAACGGGCGGGGGTTCACGACGGCGCCCGAGAGCGAATGCTCGCCCAGGGCGCCCGCCTTCTCGAGTACCCCGATACTGAGGTCGCGGCCTCCGGCCCGCGCCACGCGCGCCAGCTCGATGGCGCAGGCGAGTCCGGCCGGGCCCGCCCCGACGATGAGCACATCGAGCTCCATCCGATCGCCCGCCCCGGGCGCGCCGGCTTGCAGGATCAGCCGTTCGAGGGGCAGCGGCGGCTGGTATTGGGCCGGAACTAGCACCCTTCCCTCGTCCCTCGTCCCCGGTCCCTAGGCATGCAGTTTCCTGATCTCCTCGGTAAGCCTCGGCACGATCTCGAACAGGTCTCCCACGATCCCGTAGTCCGCGACCTTGAAGATGGGCGCGTCCTTGTCGCGATTGATCGCGACGATGACCTTGGACGTGCGCATCCCCGCGAGGTGCTGGATCGCCCCCGAGATGCCGACCGCGACGTACAGGGTGGGGCTCACGGTCTTCCCTGTCTGGCCCACCTGATCCGCGTGTGGGCGCCAGCCCGCGTCCACCACGGCGCGCGAGGCCCCCACCGCCGCCTTGCCGCCGAACGCGCGCGCCAGCTCCTCCAGCAGCCTGAAGTTCGCGGGCTCCTTGAGCCCCCGCCCCCCCGACACGACGATCGGCGCTTCGGCCACGTCGAGTGCTCCAGCCGCCGCAGCCTTGATCTCGCGCACCACAACCCGCCCGCCGCGCTCCGGCACGTCCACTTTCGCGGTCTCCGCCGCGGCCGCGCGGGGACGCTCAACCGGGGTGAACACATTGGGCCGCAGCGACAGCAGTGCCGGCCGGGCGAGGAGCTTTACCTTCAGCAGCGCCTTGCCGGCGTACACCGGCCGCGTGGCCCAAATCGCGCCCCCCTCGATCCCGAGGTCCGTGACGTCCGCCGCAAGGGGGACGCCGAGCCGGGCGGCGACCCGGGGCGCCAGGTCTCTCCCGGTCGCGCTCGCTGGGAACACGACCGCGTCGTACTGCCGCGCACGCACCCGTTCCACCACGACCCGCGTGTATCCCTCGGGGGTGTAGCGCCCGAGGGCCGCATGCGTGGCCGTGGTCACCCTGTCCGCCCCGAAGCGGCCGAGCTGGTCCGCGCCGCTCACCGTGCCCCCGCCGAGGACCAGCGCCTCCACCGTCCCACTCCCCGCGTCCGCGAGGCGTCGCGCTCCCGTGACTACCTCGTGCGACACCTTGCGCAGGGCGCCGTCGCGCTGCTCGAGCACGGCGAGCACGGCGGTCACAGGACCTTTGCTTCCTCGCGCAGCAGGCGCAGCAGCTCGGGGATCGCCGCCACACCTTCACCGACGATGCGTCCATCTTTGCGATCGGGTGGTGGCGTCATCGCGAGCACCTCGAGCCCGCCCACGGCCAACGCCGTGGGCTTGATGTCCAACGGCTTCTTCTTGGCGGCCATGATGCCCTTGAGCGCCGGGTAGCGTGGCTCGTTGAGCCCCTTGTCTGTCGTCAGGACCGCCGGCAGGGGGAACTCGCACACCTCGATCCCACCCTCAACCTCGCGCTCGGCGACCCCCGTGTTCCCCTGGAGCTCGAGGTGCGCGATGGACGTGACGCACGGCAGGCCGAGCAGCTCGGCCACCATCGGGCCCACCTGATGGTTGTAGTCGTCGATCGCCATCTTGCCGCAGAGGATGAGGTCGTAGCCGCCATCCTTGAGCTCCGCCGCCAGCGCCTGCGCGACGACCAGGCCGTCGGCGGGGATGCGATCCACCTGGAGCAGGACGCCACGGTCCACTCCCATCGCGAGCGCGGCGCGGATCGTCTCCTGGGCCGCCGCCGGCCCGAGCGCCACGACGACGACCTCGCCGCTACCGGCCTGCTCCTTGCGCCGCAGGGCTTCTTCGACCGCGAACTCGTCGTAGGGGTTGAGGACGAACTTCACGCCGGCCTCGTCGAGCGCCTTCCCGTCCGCGGCGATCTTCACGCGGGTCTCACTGTCGGCGACGCGCTTGATGCAGACGGCGATCTTCATCGCGAGCAAACGCGGAACGCGGAATGCGGAACGCGGAATTTCAGTGAAGAGTCGTTCGCCTCAAGAAGCTTACACTTACATTCCGCATTCCGCACTCCGCACTCCGCATTCAGTTGAATGCGCTCAGCCCCGTGATCTCCTGCCCGAGGATGAGCGTGTGGATGTCGTGTGTCCCTTCGTAGGTGTACACGGACTCGAGGTTCGCGAGATGTCGCATCGCCTGATACTCGGCGAGGATGCCGCTGGCCCCGAGCAGGCGCCGGCTCTCGCGGGCGACATCGGTCGCCATGCTCACGTTGTTGCGCTTGGCGAGCGAGACCTGCTGCGGCGACATCTTCCCCTGGTCCTTGAGCCGGCCCAGCTGGAGGCACAGCAGCTGCGCCTTGGTGATCTCCGTCAGCATCTCCACGAGCCGGGCCTGCTGCAACTGGAAGCCACCGATGGGCCGGTCGAACACGACCCGCGCCTTGGCGTAACGCACCGCTTCGTCGTAGCATGCCATCGCGGATCCGACCGCCCCCCAGGCGATGCCGTAGCGCGCGGCCGTGAGACACATGAGGGGCGACTTGAGCCCGGCCGACTTCGGCAGCAGCGCCTCCTTGGGGACGCACACGTCCTGAAGCACGAGCTCGCTCGTGTCGCTCGCGCGCAAGGAGAGCTTCCCCTGCTGGTCCTTCGCCGCGAAGCCCTTGGCGTCGGTGGGGACGATGAACCCGCGGATCGAGCCCGGATCGTCCAACCGTGCCGTCTTGGCCCACACGATCGCGACGTCCGCGGTCGAGCCGTTCGTGATCCACATCTTGGCCCCGTTCAGTACCCACCCCTCCTTCGTCTCCTTCGCGACCGTGATCATCCCACCGGGGTTCGAGCCGTAGTCGGGCTCGGTCAGCCCGAAGCAGCCGATGCGCCGCCCGCTCGCCAGCTCGGGCAGCCAGCGCCGCTTCTGCTCGTCGCTGCCGAATTCGTAGATGGGATACATCACGAGCGCTCCCTGCACCGATGCGAACGAGCGCACCCCGGAATCGCCGCGCTCCAGCTCCTGCATGATCAGCCCGTAGGCGACGTTATTGAGGCCCGCGCAGCCGAACTCCTCGGGGAGGTTCGCCCCGAACAGCCCCAGCTCGGCCATTTGGGGAACGAGGTGGGTGGGGAACTTGCCCGCGACGTAGTGCTCGCCGATCACCGGGATGACGTTGTCGTCCACCCAGGCGCGCACCGTGTCGCGGACGGCGCGCTCCTCTTCGGTTAGCAGGCCATCGGCGTCGTAGAAGTCGACGCCCTGGAATCTCAGTGCCATGTCAGTCTTCCCTTCCCCTCAGCCGACCGCCGCCGGCGCGGCGCGGCCCGTAGCCCGGGCGAACGCGAACGTGTCCGACGGCTGGAACCGCCCCCGCTCCCGGTCCCAGCGAAAGAACGTGATCTGCACGGCCGTCGGCTCAATCGTGACGAAATTGAAGCTCGCGGGCAGTCCCCCACGCGCGCGCGTGGACACCGTGCTGGCCGTCGAGATCACCACCCGGTCGCCCAACATCTCCGCACCCTCTTGGTGATCGTGCGCACACAGCACCACCTCGGCTCCCGAGGCCAGGATGCGCCGCTGGGCCTGGCGCCAGCGCGCGAGGCCCATGCGCCGCGAGATCTCGCCCCGCAGCACGTTGTGGTGCACCACGAGCACTCGCGCCAACCCGAGCGGCGCCTCGGCGAACACCTTCTGGACCCGCAGGAATTCGCGCTTGGGGAGGTGGCCCATCACCGCGAGGTCTCGCGGACGCCACGTCAGGGAAAGCCAGCCGACTCCGTTCGCCGTGAGCGCCCCGGCGATCACGGCACCGGGGATGGTGAGCGTCGGCGTGAGCTCCTCACCGAAATAGCGGCGATACTTGCGGTACAGCGCTCCGCGCCCGAATGGGAAAAACGGGCGCCACCACCAGGCTACGTCGTGGTTGCCGGGGAGGACGTAGACCGGCGCGCTCTTCGACGCAACGTTCACGAACGCCCGCGCCCGCTGGAACTCTCCGTGCCGGGCACGCTGGGTGAGATCGCCCGACAGGACGACGGCGTCGGGACGCAGGTCCGGGATCATTGCCTCGAGCGCCTCGACCTGTCCCACGTCGGCGAGGCCGCCGAAATGCGGGTCGGAGACGTGAAGCAGCTGGACCGTCACGATTCCACCTGGACCGTGTACGTGAGCGTCGCTTCGCCGCCCGCCGGCACGGACACGCGGAAGCGGACCTCGGTCGCGGACAGCTTCTCCAGCGGCAGGCTGCTCGTCGTCACCGTCCAGACACCGGCGCGCGCTTCCCGCACGTCGACCGTCACGGGCAGCGGCTTCGCGTTCGCGATCATCACGCGGTACGATGCCGTGACGCGCTGCCGCGCAGGCAACCCGCGACGCGGCGGCGGCAGCTGTTCCTGGCTGTAGTCGGTCTGTACGCGCTCGGCGGTGACGTCGAAGGCCTCCCCCGCCTGCACCCGCAGGTCGCGTCCAGGCGCGGTGTGGCTGCTCCTCGCCTCCCCGACGAGCTGTACCCGCCCCAGGGAGTCGGCCTGGTACACCTGCACGGTGCCGCCCGGCACGGGCCGGTCGCCGAACGGCGTGCCGCGCGGCCGCTTGAGCGTGTACCACACCTGCACCGGTACTCGGTTCGCCTCGGCGGGGCCGGGCGAGTTTGCCAGGTAGCCGCGCCACGGCACCACACCTGGCGCGATCAGCTCCTGGACGGCCGACACCACCACCCGCGGAAACAGCGCGGCCGTCACCGGCACGCCGGGCTCGAGCGTGATTCGCGTGGGGAGCGTGTACACATGCGCTTCGCCCACCGCCTCCTCGCTCATCGCGGGCTCCGGCGCCGCCATCGCCATGTCGGCGCGCACGAAGCCCGCCATCGGCAGCGGACTGCCGGGCCGCGCCCGGAAGATCGTGCCCGCCACGAGCTGCACCGCGGAGCTGTCCGCTCGGACCCGCTGCGAGGTGACCGTGGCCGTCCCCGATACCGCCGCACCGCCTGCGCCCGTCAGCACCACCTGATAGACCGCGTGCCAGCTGACCCCTTCTGTGACGTACGCCAGCTCCGTGGCCGGGCGCGCGCGCCCGGCGTCGAGGACCAGGCTCAACTGCGACGTGGTCCGCACCAGCTCCGCGGGGAAGAGCGGCTCCCCGGGCTCCACGAGCAGGAAGCGTCCATCCGGGAGACGGTACTGCGGCGGGCTCGCTCGCACGACGGTGGCCCGCACGGTGTCGCCCTTGGCGCGCACGAACGAGAGCGTCTGCCCGGCCGCGCTCTCGAGCGCCGCGCCGCGTCCCGTCGCGGGCCGCAGCACCGCCGCGGCCACTGTCACCGCCGTGTCGGGGGAAAACACCGTCGCGGGATCGACTCCGTCGAGCTCGAGGGTGAGGGCGTTCCGCCCCTTCGCCAGCGCTTGCGGGAGCGTCCGGCGCACGACCGCACGCCCGTCCGAATAGATGGATAGAGAGGTCTGACCGGCGAGCGGCCCCGCGAGTAGGAGGAGGAGCGCTGGGCTGAAAGCGGACCGCGTCATTTCAGCCATTCGATTCCGATCCGCTTCACGATGCGGTACGTCAGCAGGCACCACGCAACGACCGCCGCGGCCGCGATGGCGCGGCCCGTTCCCCGCCACGCGGGCACGACCGCGCGCAGCGCGAAACTGAGATACGCCGCCAGGAGCGCCGTGCTGCCGAGTGCCACCCACCGTCCCAGCCGGGATGCGCGCAACTCCACGCTACGAGTACAGTTGGGACACAGCCCACCGACCGCGATCCCCGCCGTCTGCGCGCCGCAGCGCGCGCAGGAGTGGCTCGTGGCGAAGGGCGCGCCCATGGTCGTCACGGCAGCCCTGGGGTCAGAGCCTTCACGGCGCGCGTGAGCGCGCTCCAGGGATCGCCCCCGGCGCCGGTCGCCACGGTGCGCCACCCGATACGCCCCAGCCGCACGTCCGCCAGCACGATGGCCAGCTCGGCGATGCCGACTCCGGGAGGGATGGGGCGGGCCGTTCGCCCGTCCGCTCCCCCGCTCGGACGCCGGTAGATCAGAGCCGCGGGGACGAGCGCGTAGCGTCCGGCGTCGCCGCCCGCGAGGGCGGCGATGGTGCGCAGCTGGGTTCGTAGCGGATCGGGCACGACCTTCAAGTTCTTGGCACGGAGGATTGCGGTGGCCAGCTGGTCCGGGTCGCTGGCGATCCCGGGCGCGCGGCGTGCGGCACGGCGCAACTCATCGGGCGGCACCCAGCTGATCTCGGGCGCGCGCGCGCCGAGCAACGCGCCCAGGATGCTGTCCGCGCGCGCCAGCGTGGCGCGCCGATCGGCGAGCGCCGCTTCCCAGCGGAGCGAATCCTCCGCCACCACGAGCGTGAACGGAAGCAGGATCACCCGCTGGCCTGCGAGCGCTGCCGTGGGCAGCGGCGCCGTGGGTTGCGGCGCGGCGGAATCGGCCGGCTTGTGGCCGCACCCCAGCGCAACCCACGCCCCCACCGCCCACGCGCCACCCTTTAAGTATTTGAATTTCAACGGATTAGTCACCGTGCCAAGATCGCGCCCGGGGCGACATTTTTCAAGCGAGCGTCAGCCCGCCGTCCACCACGATCACTTGCCCCGTGATGTGCCGCGCCGCGTCACTGCACAGGAACACGATGACGCGCGCGATGTCCTCGGGCTCGGCGACGCGTCCCAGCACCGATTCGTGCTCGGCGCGCTCCAATACCTCGCGCGGCAGCTTCGCGAGCAGCTCGGTCTTCACGAACCCCGGTGCGACCGCATTGACGTTGACGTTGGAGGAGCCCAGGTCGACGGCGGCGGCCTTGGTGAGACCGATCAGCGCCGCCTTGCTGGTCGCGTAGTTCGAGATCCCGAAACCGGGCCGGAAGGCTTGATGACTCGCCACGTTCACGACTTTGCCATAACGCTGAGCGCGCATGTGGCGGGACACCACCTGAATGCAGTTGAACGCGCCCGTCACATTAGTGTCGAGCACCTCCTGCCAGGCGTCCGCCGACAGCCGCCACAGGGCGCCATCGTGCGTCACCCCAGCGTTGTTCACCAGGTAGTGCACGCCGCCGAGTCGCTCGCGGGTCTCGGTGACGAAGCGCTCGACTTCGTCGTGGTTGCGGACGTCACAGCGGGCGCAGTAGACGGGGACGCCCTGCGCGCGGATGGCCGTTTCGGTGAGCAACGCCTGCGCGCCGACGTCGCGCTCGGGGAGCTCGACGTAGTTGAAGGCGATCGCGACGCCTTGCCGGGCGAACTCGAGGCCGGTGGCGCGCCCCAGGCCAGTCGCGCCGCCGGTGACGATCGCGACGCGGCCCTGAACCGTCTCCCCCCCGGCGTGGTCGCGCGCGCAGCCAACGTCCAAGAAATCGGGTTCAAGGAGTTCGAACCTATGTTCGAATTTGAACAGCGGCAAGGCGCACCGTAACTTAGCCCGCATGCGACGCCTCGCCTCCGTGCTCGTGTGGGGCGGGATAGCCGGGCTCGGTGCGGCGGCGTTCGGGGTGCTGGCGCTCTACCGCGGCGAGTCGATCAATGCCGCCTGGCTCCTCACGGCCGCCCTCTGCACCTACGCGGTCTGCTACCGCTTCTATTCCCGGTTCCTCGCCACCCGTGTCTTCGGCCTGGACGACCGCAGGGCCACCCCCGCCGAGCGGCTCGACAACGGGCGGGATTTCGTCCCCACCAACCGCTGGGTGCTGTTCGGCCACCACTTCGCGGCCATCGCGGGCCCCGGCCCCCTCGTCGGGCCGGTGCTCGCGGCGCAGTTCGGGTTCCTCCCGGGACCCCTGTGGCTCGTGATCGGCGTCGTGCTGGGCGGCGCGGTTCAGGACTTCACGATCCTATTCTGCTCGCTGCGGCGCGACGGCAAGTCGCTGGGGCAGATGGCGAAGGACGAGGTCAACGCGACGGGCGGGATGGCCGGGATGCTGGCGGTGCTGTTCATCATCGTCATCCTGCTCGCCGTGGTGGCGCTGGTGCTCGTGAACGCGCTCAAGGCGTCACCGTGGGGCTTGTTCACGATCGCCTGCACGATCCCGATCGCGCTGCTCATGGGGTGGTGGATGAAGCAGTGGCGGCCGGGGAGCGTGGGGGAGGCGTCCCTCGCCGGGGCGGTGTTGCTCGTGCTCGCACTCGTGGGCGGCGGCTACGTCGCCGGCCACCCGGGGCTCGGGGGCGCGTTCACCCAATCCGGTGTCTCTCTCACGTGGATGGTGATCGGGTACGGGTTCCTGGCCTCCGTGCTCCCGGTGTGGATGCTGCTCGCGCCGCGGGACTACCTCTCCACCTTCCTCAAGATCACCACCATCCTGGTGCTCGCCGTCGCGATCCTGATCGTGCTCCCGCAACTGCGGATGCCCGCACTGACGGTGTTCACCGAGCTGGGCGAGGGACCGGTGTTCGCGGGGAAGGTGTTCCCGTTCGCGTTCATCACGATCGCCTGCGGCGCGATCTCGGGATTTCACTCGCTCGTCGCCTCCGGGACGACACCCAAGATGATCGCGCGCGAAAGCGACGCGCGCATCATCGGGTACGGCGCGATGCTGATGGAGTCGTTCGTGGGCGTGATGGCGATGATCGCCGCTTGTATCCTCGACCCGGGCGTGTATTTCGCGATGAACACGACGCCCGCCGCCCTGGCCCAGGCCTCGCAGCTGTTGCAGCAGGCCGGCTTCGTGGTGAGCCCCGCGGCGATGCAGCAGCTCGCGGCGCGGATGGGCGAGCAGACGCTCGTCGCGCGCTCGGGGGGCGCGCCCTCCTTCGCGGTGGGAATGGCGCAGATCTTTTCGAGCTTGACGCAAGTGCTGGGGGGCCGAGCGTTCGAGGCGCTCTGGTATCACTTCGCGATCATGTTCGAGGCGCTCTTCATTCTCACCACCATCGACGCCGGTACACGGGTCGGCCGATTCATGCTTCAGGAGCTCCTCGGCCACGTCTGGCCCAGGTTCGGTCAGACGTCCTGGTATCCCAGCGTGCTGCTCACGAGCGCAGGAATGGCGGCCGGGTGGGGATACTTCCTTTATCAGGGAGTGACGGACCCGCTGGGCGGCGTCAACTCGCTGTGGCCGCTCTTCGGGATCTCGAACCAGCTGCTCGGCGCGGTGGCTCTGAGTGTCGGAACGACGATTCTTATCAAGATGGGGCGCGCCCGGTTTGCCTGGGTCACGCTCGCGCCGCTCGCATGGCTCGTCACGGTGACGATGACCGCGGGTTGGGAGAAGGTGTTCTCACCTGACCCCAAGCTCGGCTTCCTCGCGCAGGCGGCCGCGCTCGCGGGATCCGCGGCCCCGAACGCCGGCCGGCTGATCTTCAACGCACACCTCGACGCCGGGATCGCCCTGCTCTTCATGGGGGTGGTCGCCGTGCTCGTGGTGACGTCTGTGTGGGAGTGGTGGCTCGTGCTGTCTCGGCGCAAGCCGCCGGTCGTGCACGAGGCGCCGTATGTCGAGACCGGATATGCCACAGGGGACTGAACGGGAAGGGGGAAGAGGGAAGGGGGAAGGGGCCCAGCCCCTCCCCACCCGCGTCACGCGCGTGCTGCGGCGCATCATCGGCGCGCCCGATTACGCGGCTTACGTCGAGCACTGTCGGCGGGCGGGGCGTCCTCCGCTGAGCGAGCGCGAATACCTAGCCGACTGCTTCGAACGAAAGGGCCAGGTCGCGCGCTGCTGTTAAGCGGCAACTTGCGGCACCAGCGGCTGGGTGTAGCTTCGGACCCGCTACGGTGGCGGGAGTTCCCTGCTCCGCCGATGGTCTTTACGGCCCCTGCTGTCGAACCGACGCCCCCAGGACGCCCCTCCGACACCGAGACCGCCTCCGCCACCGACGGGAGCGCAATCCCTAGGAGGTTCAATGACAATCGCGCCCCGCATACTCGCTTCGCTCACCCCGCTCGCCTTGCTGCTCGGCTGCGTCACGGAGTCCCAAGGGCCCACGTACCGCATCCAAGCCCAATCCTTCGCCAACTCCGAGTGGTCCGCGCCGGGGAACCTCGGAGCGACGATCAATACTGCCGCCAACGAGCAGGGTCCGACACTCTCGAAGGACGGACGCACTCTCTACTTCGGCTCGGACCGGGCGGGTGGATCGGGCTCGTTCGATCTTTGGGTGGCGCGGCGCGCCTGCTCCGACTGCCCATGGGAGCCGCCCGAGAACCTCGGACCAGTGGTCAATACGACAGCCAGCGAGACCGGACCCGGCCTCTCGATCGACGAACACATGCTTTTCTTCACGAGCACGCGGCCCGGCGGGCAGGGACTGAGCGACCTTTACATATCTCACCGAGCCAACCCGAATGACGACTTCGGCTGGGAACCCCCGGTGGGGCTGGGCGCCGACGTGAACACGGCCGGGTCCGAGGCTGGGGCGGAGTACTTGCAGAACGCGGAGGATGGGGCGGGTAACCTCTACTTCAACAGAGCACCACCGGGCGGGACCGCGGACATCTACTATGCACCGCTGACCCGGGACGGTGAGACTCGTGGCCCCGCGACACTGGTCACCGAACTGAGCCACCCAACTGCCACCGACCAGGGCTCGACGCTGCGCACCGATGGCCGGGAGATCTTTTTCTTCTCGACCCGCCCCGGTGGACTGGGCGGGAACGACCTCTGGACGTCCACCCGTCGCAGCCTCCACGATCCCTGGTCCACGCCCGTGAATCTGGGGCCGCTGAACTCGGCGGCGGCTGACCAGCAACCCGGTCTGTCGAGCGACGGCCGGACGCTGCTGTTCGCGTCGAGTCGGTCCGGCGGTTTTGGTGGCACGGACATCTACATGTCGACCCGCACACCGAGCGGTAAGCAGGTTCCATGACCACTGCACTCCGCATTCTGCCTCCAGGGAGGTGCTTCATGGTGAGGAACTCGTTGCTCTCGCTCTCCGCGGCCCTCGCCGCGCTCGCTTGTAACGACACGACCGTCGCGCCGGGGGCTCGGCTCGGGTCGATCCTGGCCGACCGCTTCGACAATTCCGAGTGGTCCGTGCCCGTCAACCTCGGCCCGGTGGTCAACTCGAGCGCTGCCGACATGAACGCCGGGCTTTCCCCCGACCAGCACGCGCTCTACTTCGGCTCGAATCGACCGGGCGGAATGGGCGGAAACGACATCTGGGTGTCCCACCGCACGTGCTTGCAGTGCGCCTGGGAAACGCCGGTGAACCTCGGGACCGCCATCAACACCTCCACGAACGAGGGAGCGCCGACTCTCTCGGACGACGGGCGGCTGCTGTTCTTCTACAGCGGCCGATCGGGTGGCCAGGGAGGCTCTGACATCTGGGTGTCGCAGCGGATCAGCACCGGCGCAGACGGTGACCTCTGGGGCGACCCGGTGAACCTGGGCCCTGACGTGAATACCGCTGGGAGCGAGCAGGGGGCGTCTTACGTGCGAGGAGACGGGGAAGGAACCGCCACGTTGTACTTCAATCGGGGTCCCTCCGGCGGCGACCAAGACATCTACAAGGTCTCCCTGTCGAGCGACGGTGAGCCGCTCGGCCCCGCCGTCGCCGTGTCCGAGCTCAATTCGACGAGCACCGACCAAAAAGTGGCGGTGCGCACGGATGGGCACGAATTGCTGCTGTCCTCGAACCGGGCTGGGACGTTCGGCGACCTGGACATCTGGCGGTTCACTCGCCAAGCGATCCACGATGCGTGGTCCGCAGCGGAGCACCTCGGAGCCCCGCTCAACACGAGCTACATCGACTCGCAGGCGAGTCTGTCGCGGGACGGCCGGACGCTGATCTTCACGTCGAACCGGCCGGGCGGGAGTGGAGGGAACGATCTCTGGATGTCGACCCGCACACCGAGCGGTAAGGAGGTCCCATGACAACCACAGCCCGCCTCTTGACCTTGCTGGCCCCCCTCACCCTGCTGCTCGCGTGTGGAAGCGACCCCGATCCGCTTCCCTCGGGCCTCTCGGCTTTTTTCTTCGGCAATTCCGAGTGGTCTCCGCCCGTGAATGTGGGAGCGCCGATCAACACCGACGCAACAGAGAACAACTGCGCGTTGTCACCTGACGACCTCAGCCTCTACTTCACGTCGAACCGCGCCGGCGGTTTCGGTGGCGCAGACATCTGGGTGGCGCATCGCGCCTGCGTCGAATGTCCTTGGGAGACACCGGTGAACCTCGGGCCGACCGTGAACACCGCCAGCGGTGACCAGGGGCCCAGCATCTCGCTGGACGGCCACCTGCTGTTTTTCTACAGCGACCGTCCCGGCGGTGAGGGCAGCAACGACATCTATGTGTCGCGCCGGGCCAACCCGAAGGATGACTTCGCGTGGGAAGCCCCGGTGAATCTCGGCCCGAACATCAACACGGCGATTTTCGAAGCTGGGCCGGAATACCTCCAGAGTGCCGAAGACGGAGAGCTGAACTTCTATTTCGGTCGAGCGCCGGTGACGGGCGTCGGTTTTAGCATGTACGTTGCGCCCCTCACCAGGGACGGGAAGGCTCGCGGACCGGCGGTGCTCGTACCGGAGCTCAGCCCCGGCACAGGAGCAACAGTGCGCACGGACGGTCGAGAGGTGGTGTTTCTCTCGGCCCGTCCCGGTGGCCTGGGCCTGCAAGACCTCTGGGTCTCGACCCGTCGGAGCGTGCACGACCCCTGGTCCACCCCCGAGAACCTCACGGCGCTGAATTCGACCGCGATGGACCGTCACCCGAGTTTCTCGAGCAACGCTCGAACGCTGATCTTTGCTTCGAATCGACCCGGTGGATTTGGCGGAGACGACATCTGGATGTCCACCCGGACGCCGAGCGGCCACTAACCCGTCCGACCCGTGCGTTGAAACGCCGGCTCGGCATGATGCGCGTCCTTAAGGACGCACGACGCGCCGAGCCGGCCCTTCAGGGCACGGGCCACGACTAAGGTCGAGAGAAAGGATATACCCTATCGCGGAGAATTGATAACGGCCCGACGCCGAGCATACCTTACCGCATCGCCCCGCAAGGCCGCAACATTCGTCAGCCTGGGCGGTCGTGCTGCTCGTGTGGAGCCTGGCTGTCATGGTTTACGCCCTGGTCGAGTTCGACCTCGAAGCCGAATCTGACGACGACTACTGGCGGCGCCGCAGCGACTCTCACATGGCCTCCCCTGTGCGACGCAGGTAGGAAGCCGCGCTCATCACCGCCAGCAAGCCGCCGAGCGCGGCGCTCACGATGAAGGCACGCGGGCCGCCGCCCGCCTGAAACACCAAACCCAAGGCCACACCGCCCGCGAGCGCGGCCAGTCCCGTCACGCCGTGATACACGCCGAAGCCGCTCCCCTGTCGGTCGCCGGCCAACTGCGCGACGAGAGCCCGTTCCGGGCTCTCAGTGAGTCCCGCCACGACGCCCAACGCCAGAAACAACAGCCACGCCTGGAGCGCGGTGGACGCGGCGGCCATCGCCGCCGCAAGCGCGGCGTAGCACACCCACCCGATCCACATCGTCCGCTCGGGGCCGAAGCGATCGCTCCACCCACCACCCGCGAAGCTCGTGGAGGATTTCACGACGTGCACCGCGGCCCACAACAGCGGCACCACCGCCACCGCGACGCCGAGCTGCTGCGACCGCAGGATGATGAGGGTCTCGGGCATGCGGAGGAGATAGAAGAAGGAGATGGCGAGGAGTGCGGGCGGTAAGGGGCGGGCAGAGGCGGTAGGAGGCGGTAAGGGGCCGCCCTGCGGACCAGCGCCTCCCGCCCCGTACCGCCCCTTACCGTCCCTTACCGCCCAGATGGCCAGCACCAGCACTACGATTCCCGGCACCAGGCTCGCCGCTATCACCGTCCGCAGGTTCGCACCGCGGTGCGCCAGCAGCCACCAGGCCACCAGCGGCCCGAGCACCGCGCCTGCGTGGTCGAGCCCGCGCTGCAGCCCGAACGCGCGGCCCCGGAGCGCGGCGGGCGTCGCGTCCGCGATCAGGGCGTCGCGCGGCGGCGTGCGGAGCCCCTTGCCGAGCCGGTCCACGACCCGGAGTCCGATCACCTGCCAGGCCGCCCCCGCGAGCGAGATGACTGGGCGAACGAGCACCGCCATCGCGTAGCCCAGCACCACCAAGCGGCCCCGGCGCGCCGGCCGGTCGGCGAGGCGGCCCGCGCCCCACTTCACGCCCGCCGCCGCGAACTCCGCCGCCCCGTCGAGCGCGCCTAGCGCCCCGGCTCCCGCGCCGAGCACCCCGGTCACGAAGGCGGGAAGCAAGGGGTAGATCATCTCACTCGCAAAATCGTTCAGGAGGGAGACCAACCCGAACAACTTGACGGCGCGCGGCAGCCCGGGGCGTGCGGGCGCTGCCGCGCTATTCATTCAGGCCCAGGCCCCAGCGAATCAGCGTGACGGGGAGGCCGCCGTACTGGAGAATCGCGTCGTGGAAGCGCCGCAGCGTAAAGTCGCCGCCGCTGGACGCCCGGTAGTCGTCACGCAGCTTGAGCAGCTCGCGCCGGCCGACCGCGTAGCACAGCGGGTAGGCGGGCTCCGCGCAGTAGCGGCGCACTTCGGCCTCGGCGTTGGCGGGGTCCACGTGCAGCTGCTCGACGAGCTGCGTCACCGCCTGGTGGAACGTCATCCCCCGGGTATGCAGACCTACGTCGAGCAGGATCCGCATCGCGCGCCACAGCAGGTGGACGCGCTGGAATAGGAGCTCCTCCTCGGACGCATAGAACCCTTCCTCCCCCATCATGTCCTCGCAGTACAGCGCCCATCCCTCGACGGTGAGAGGCGTCCAGATGTTCTTGCGGACGTGTGAGGGCTGGGCCTGGGCGTGGACCAGCTGGAGGTGGTGGCCGGGGTAGCCCTCGTGCAGCGCCGTGGCCGCAAGCTCGAAGCGGCAATGGTCCCGCAGGATGCGCTCCCGCTGCTCGGCGGGAAGCCGCGCGTCCGGGACGGTCACGTAGAACCACCCGGTGCGGTCGGTCGAATATGCTCCCGGGCTGTCGTACGCGGCGAAGGGAATCACGGGCCGCATGAAAGCGGGCGTCTGCACCACGTCGAGCGGCGCCGCGGGCAGGGCCGCGAGACCGCGCTGCCCCACGAAGTCGCGCGCGCGCGTCATCTCGCGCGCGTATGCATCCACCAGCGTCTCTTCCGTGGGGTGCTCCGCCCGCAACCGGTCCACGACATCGTGCCATCGGCCGCGGCCGTCCAGCCGCCGGGCGCGCGCCGCGAGGTCTGCTTCGACCTCCTCCTTGAGATGGAGCCCGTAGCGCCACAGCTCGGGCGCCGTGTCGCGCAGCACGTGCTCGTAATGGAGCCGGAAGTTGAAGTCGTCCTCTCCCAGGGCGAAGTGGTCTGAGGCCGTCTCGAGCCACCGCCACAGGTCCCGGGTGAAAGCGCCGAGGGCGGCTACGGCCGCGTCGGTCGCGGCGGCGAGGCGCTCCGCCTGCTCGGGAGCTCGCTCCGCCACGGTCGCCGCGACCTGTTTCACGAGGTCGAGCCCCCCTTCGATCACCTGCAACGCGGTCGCGACGAACACCCGCACCGGCTCGACGAGCGTGGTGCGCGCGTCCTCCAGAAACGCCGGCAGGTCCTCGAGCCTACTGGCCACGGCGCGTGCTTGCTCCGCCGCCGTGCGGTCGCGGCGCAGCATCAGGAAATGCAGACCCCCGAGGAGGTGCGACAGCCAGAAGCCCGGGTTCTTCGCCTGGGGGCGCTCACGCTCCAGGCGTCGCACCGTCACGCGGATGTCGTTCAGGAGCGCCGTGCGGTCGATCTCATCGTCGAGGCTGGGAACCGCGGCTTCCTCGAGGGCGGCCGAGATAGACTTGAGCGCCGCGAGGTGCGGCGCGAGGGCGGCGGGGCTGAAACGCCCGAAGCGGTCGTCGTGCGCGGTCACGCCAGCCTGTGTCGCGGCGACGGGGTCGAGATGCCAACGGAGATCGAAATACGAGCGCTCGACCTCCCGGAATTGCCCTACGGCCATGCGACCTGTTTCAGCAGCCGATGGCACTCCTCGTCGGTCAGGACCCGGTCGGCGCGCTTGGCGGCGTCGAACAGGGCCGCACACGTCGCTTCGTCATCCGCGTCGTACCCGTGCGTCTCGAGCCAGTACTTCACGTTGGAGAGCCCGGACACGGGTGAGATTTCGATCTTCTGCGCGAGCCCGAACTCCTCCGCGGGCACCGAGCTGTAGACGCGGTTCGCCAGCCAGTCGTGACCCTTCTTCTTGGCCTTGATGATCGCCGCCGCGTGGACGCCGGTGCCGGTGCGAAACGCATCGGCGCCGAGCACCGGGTAGTTGGCGGGGATCGGCATGCCAACCGCGTCCGCCACGAGGCGACAGTACTCGGGGAGCTTCGACAGATCCCGCCGGTGCGCGCCCAGCAGGTTGAGATTCACCAGCAACAGGTCCATCTCGGCGTTCCCGACCCGCTCCCCCACGCCGAGCGCGGTCGCGTGCACCCGGTCCACCCCGGCCTCGATCGCCGCGAGACAGTTGATCAGACCCATCCCCCGGTCCCGATGCCCGTGCCAGTCGACTTTGACGTCGTTTCCTTTCACGATGTCTTCTTTAACGAATTTCACCAACGCTTTGACGCCGTCCGGCGTCGCGTGGCCGACCGTGTCGGCGATGCAGATCCGCCCCGCGCCGCAGTCGATTGCCGTGCGGTACAGCGCTTTGAGCGTCTCCGGGCGGGCCCGGGTGGTGTCCTCGGTGACGTACATGACGGGGAGCCCGTGCTGCACGGCGTAGGTCACCGCCTCCTCGGTGGAGGCGAGGATGCGGTCGAGGGTCCAGTCCTCAGCGTACTGCCGGATGGGGGAGGACCCGATGAAGGTGGCGGCCTCGATCCGGATTCCCAGCTCGTCGGCGATCCGGACGATCGGCTCCACGTCCGCCACCACGGTGCGGGCGGCGCAGTTAGGCGCGATGGCGAGCTTCTGGTCCCGGATCTCCCGCGCCAGCGCACGGACCTGCTCCACGATCCTCGGCCCCGCCCCGGGCAGGCCCAGGTCGGCGGCCGCGATGCCGAGGTCTGCCATGAGGTGCAGCAGGCGCCGCTTGACCTCGAGGGAGGGGTCCCGTACCGAGGGCGACTGCAGGCCGTCGCGGAGGGTCTCGTCGTTCAGGTCCACTCGGGCCCGCGACCAGTCAAGGGCACTCGCCGCCCGGTTCCAGTCATAGATCAACTCGCGCTCGTCCATTGGACTAGTGTCGCTTGCCGCCGCGCGGGGGTCAAGCGACCTTCTCCGTAACGATGAACGAGCTGATCGCGAGGCTGCTGGGACACGAGCGCGTGCGCGCCGCGCGCCATCACATCGAGCGCACCGACGAGGTGACCCTCGCCCGCCAGGCCGCGCTGTCGGCGGTCCCGGCTCCCACCGGTGCCGAGACGCAGCGTGCCGCTCGCACAGCGGAGTTGTTCCGGGAAGTGGGCCTGCGCGACGTCCTCATCGACGAGGTCGGGAACGTGCGCGGGTGGTTCCGGGGGGAGGAGGGACGCGGGACCGGGAACGGGCCGGCGCCGGTGGTACTGGCCGCCCACTTGGATACCGTCTTCGGGCCGGATGTGCAGGTGGGGGTGGAGCGCCGCGGTGAGCGCCTCGAGGGCCCCGGGATCTCGGACAACGCGCGCGGGCTCGCCGCCCTCATCGCCGTCGCCGAAGCGCTGGTGCGAACTCGCGTGGCGACGGCCCGCCCCATCCTGTTCGCCGCGACGGTGGGCGAGGAGGGCTCGGGCGACCTGCGCGGCGCGAAATACCTGTTCGATGGCAAGAAGGACGTAGGGGCACGGCATGCCGTGCCCCTACCTTTCGTCCCCGCCGCCTTCATCGCGCTCGACGGCGCGGGGCTCGAGCGCATCGTGCACCGCGCCCTGGGCTCGCGCCGCTACCACGTCACCTTCCGGGGACCGGGGGGGCACTCCTGGGCCGCGTTCGGCGTCGCCAACCCCGCGAACGCCGTGGGGCGGGCGGCCGCGCTCCTCGCCGACCTCCCGGTCGCTGCGGAGCCCCGCACCACGTGCGCGGTCGTGCGCCTGGGGGGCGGGACGGGCCTGAACTCGATTCCGCAGGAGGCATGGCTCGACCTCGACCTGCGCAGCGAGGACCCGAAGGCGCTTGCGCAGCTCGACGTGACGGTGCGGGCGGCGCTCGACCGGGCGGCGGACGACGAGAACCGGCGCCGCACGACGGGGACGCCGCGCCTCAGGCTCGAGGTTCAGCTCGTGGGCGACCGCCCGTCCGGGACCACACCCCGCACCCACCCGCTCGTCCAGGTCGCCCTCGCCGCCAACCGCGCGCTGGGCCGCGACGCCGAGCTCGCCGCCGCCTCCACCGACGCCAACGTCGCGATCGCTCTTGGCGTGCCCGCTATCGCCCTGGGTGCGGGGGGCCGCGCCGGCGACGCCCACCTCACGACGGAGTGGTACGAGAACTCGGACGGGCCGTTGGGAGTGCTGCGCGCGCTGCTGGTGACGGCAGCGATGGCGGAGGTGCTCTAGCGCCGCACCTTCTCCTGCAGGAACCGCGACACCCGCGTCACCATCCAGCGGGGCGAGAGTCGGACCACGAGCGGCAGCGCGCGGTTCAGCAGGCCGGGCACCACCATGCGCTTCCCCCGCATCAGACCGCGATACCCAGCCCGCGCGACATCGCCCGCGTCCATCACGCCAGGCATTCGAAACAGCCGCGTGGTCTCCATCTGCGCAACCGCCTGGAACTCCGTTCGCGTGGGACCCGGGCAAAGAACTGTGACGCTCACGCCGGAGCCGCGGAGCTCCTCGGCCAGCGCCTCCGAGAAGGAGATGACGTACGCCTTGGTCGCATAGTAGACGGACATCAGCGGCCCGGGAACGAAGCCCGCCGTGGACGCGACGTTCAGGATCCGCCCGCGGCGTCGCGCCAGCATGCGGGGAAGCAGCAGGCGCGTGAGCCGGGTGAGCGCCTCGACGTTGACGCGGATCATGCGGAACGCGCTGTCGGGATCGGCGCTCGCGAACGGGCCGACCGCCCCGAAGCCGGCATTGTTGACGAGCACGTCCACGCCGAGCGCCGCGTGGTCGAGCCGCCGCACGATCTCCGCCGGTGCGTCCGCATCCGCGAGATCGAGGGCAATCGCGTGGTAGCGGATTCCGTGCCGCTGTGCCAGCTCGGCCCCCAGTTCTTCGAGCCGCTCAGCGCGCCGGGCGACCAGCACGAGATCGTGACCGTCGCGCGCGAACAGCTTCGCGAGCTCGAGCCCGATCCCGCTCGACGCGCCGGTGATCAGAGCGGTGCCGGTCATGCTCGGTGGTGAGGTCAGTGAGCCGCCGCGCCGCCGCCCGGCATCCCCTTGCTCTTGTGCATCAGCAGCAGCAGGGGCAGCGAGAGCACGAAACATGCGCCGAACAACAGGAACAGCTGCTCGAATGAGAGCATCAGGGCCTGGCGAGTGACCTGGAGGTCGAGGACCCGCAGGGCCTTCGACTCCGCGAGCGGCAGCGGCGTACCATTGGCGAGGAGCGTCGCCATTATCCCCGCGAGCCGCGCGCGGGTGGCCTCGCTGAACTGCGTCACGTTGGCGATCAGATCGGCGCGGTGGATCTGCTGGAAGCGCTGCACCAGCGTCGCCGACACCGCGATCCCCACGCTGCCGCCCAGCTGGCGCATCAGGTTGAAGAGCCCCGTACCGTTCGGGATCCTGCTCATCGGCAGGTCGGCGAGCGCCAGGTTCGTCAGGGGCACGAAGATCAGGCCGAGCCCCACACCGCGGAAGATGAGCGGCCAGAAGAAGTCCGCCATTCCGCTTTGGGTCGTGAAGTGGGCGTGCTTCCACATCGACAGGGCGAATATCGACACCCCCGCGAGGATCGACAGGCGGCCGTCAAAGCGCCCCGTGAACCGCCCCATCACCGCCATCGTGAACGCGCTCGCCAGCGCGCCCGGGAGAATCACGAACCCGGTCTGCTCCGCGGTGAAGTTCTGGAGGTTCTGGAGATACACGGGCAGGACGAACACCGTGGCGTAGAGACAGACCCCGAGCACGCCCCCGAACACGACCCCGATCGCGAGCTGGCGGCTTTTCAGAATCCGCAGATCGACCACCGGGTGCTCCGTCGTCAACTCCTGCCAGGTGAACGCGATGAGCGACACGGCGCTGATCAACCCGTAGGCCATCACTTCGCGCGACTCGAACCAATCGAGCCGCTCCCCTCGCTCCAGCATCGTCTGGAGCGTCCCGATCCCCACCGCGAGCAGCAGCAGCCCGACGTAGTCCACCGCCTCGGCCTTCTGCTGGTAGCGCGAGTTCTGAATGAAGTTGAGCGACAGCGCGAGCGCCAGCATCCCGATGGGGATATTGATGTAGAAGATCCACGGCCAGCCGAAGGCATCCGTGATGTAACCGCCGAGCGTGGGACCGAGCGTCGGCCCCACCATCACGCCCACCCCGAAGATCGCCATCGCCGTGCCGTATTCCTCGCGCGGGAACTCCTCGTACAGGATCGCCTGCGAGGTGGAGAGCAGCGCGCCGCCGCCCAGCCCCTGGGTGATGCGCCAGAACACGAGCGACGCGAGCGAGTGCGCGTTGCCGCAGAAGAACGACGAGATCACAAAGATCACGATCGAGCCGGCGAAGTAGCGGCGCCGCCCGAAGTAGGCGGAGAGCCAGCCGGTGATCGGCAAAATGATCACGTTGGCCACGATGTAGCCCGTGGATACCCACGCGATCTCGTCGAGCGTGGCGCCCAGGTTGCCCATCATGTGCGGGATCGCCACGTTGACGATGCTCGTGTCGAGCAGCTCGAGCACCGACGCGAGCGAGACCGTCATCGCGATGATGTAGCGGTTCTTGTAGCGGTCGGCGTCCCCAGTGAGCGCTGGCAGCGAGAGGGCGGCGGTGGCCATGCGACCCTACCTGGTCTGGATCGTGACGACCACGCTCATGCCCGGTCGCAGCGGGTGAGCCGGGTCGATCTTGTCCGGGCGCAACCGGACCGGCAGCCGCTGTACCACCTTGGTGAAATTCCCCGTCGCGTTGTCGGGCGGCAGCAGCGAGAACCGGGCACCGGTCGCCGGTGAGAGGCTTTCGACGTGCCCTTTGAAATGGAGACCGGGATAGGCGTCCACCGTGAAGTCCACCGGATCCCCCGGCCTTACGTCCGCGACCTGCGTCTCCTTGAGATTGGCCGTGAGCCAGACGTCTTCGAGCGGCACCACGCTCATGAGCGGCTGGCCCGGTTGCACCAGCTGGCCGACCTCCACTGTCTTCTTGCTCACGATGCCAGTCGAGGGCGCGGTAATGTGAGTATAAGAGAGGTTGAGCGCCGCCTGATCGCGGGCGGCGCGCGCCGCACCGACGCGCGCGTCGGCCCCCACGAGCGCGGCTTCCGCGGCCGCGAGCGCGGCGTCGGCCGCCCGGGCCCCCGCCTGCGCCGCATCGAGCTGCTGCTTGCTCACGATGTCCTGCTCAGCCAAGGGACGGAGGCGGTCGAGGTCGGCGCGCGCCTTGAGCGCGTTCGCCTGGGCCTGCTCCACCTGCGCCTCGGCCTGGCCAACGCGGGCCTTGTTGCTCACGCCCGCGAGCGCCACCGCCAGATCGGCCTCCGCCTGGGCCAGTCGCACCCTATAATCCCGGTCGTCGAGCGCGACGAGCGTGTCCCCGTCCTTCACGCGCTGGTTCTCGTCGACGCGCACCGCGGTGACGAACCCCCCCACCTTGGGGAGGATCGGAATGATGTGGCCGTCCACCTGGGCGTCGTCGGTCGAGACGTGGGTCCGGCTGAACAGCCAGCGCCGCGCGCCCACCGCGAGCAGGCTCACCAGGGCGACCCCCATGACGGCGAACGCGATGCGCCGGCGGCCCCCCGGCCGCGGTGCCGCGGCGGTCAGGGCATCGGGTGCGGCGGCTGCCTCGCGCCGGAATCCGGGGTCCGTCTTGGTCTGTGCTTCGGGTTTGGTGATCGTCGCCATGGTTGTCGCTCAGTTCCTGGTTGAAGATGTCACCGGTTAGTGGAGATTCCGGGCCACGCCGACCGCGCGCGCCAGTGCCACTCGCGCCACGGCCGCCCCGAACCGCGCGTCGATGTCGGCGTCGCGCGCCCGGATC
>QHTZ01000122.1 GCA_003221005.1 Gemmatimonadota bacterium | reverse complement strand
ACGGCGGGGGTGGAAGTCGCAAACAGATCGATGCGCCGTTTCTGCTGCCCGCCCACGCCCGTAGGCTCGGTGATTGCTTCGATTCCGAGTAGCCGCGCGACATCGGGCATCACCGTGAGATCGCGCACCGCCGCGGCGAGCTCGTCGCAATCGTCGCGCGCGACGAGGACAGCCTCGTCACCCAGCACCCCGAAACCGGCCCGGTGTGCTGCCGCCACGAGCGTCGATTTTCCGGCACCGGATCCGCCGCGAATGACGACCGCACCGGCAGGCCCGACCACTACCCCCGCATGGGCCACCATGTATCCGCGCCGTGACAGGAGGCCGGCGCCCGGGGCCTCGAGCAAGAGGCGCGCGACGTCGGCGGGCCGCGTCGCGAGCAGGGACTCCGACACTTGACCCGTTACGCGCGGGGGATGGAACTCGATCCGCAACTTGAGCGACCCTGCGAAATCGAGACTGTGGTGCTCGGGCTCGATGGTCCAGCTCTCGCCGTCGTCGGCGGCCGGCCTGTCCCCGCGGTCCGGGACCACGAAGAGGGCGAATTCAAGCTCGCGATGGCGTCCGTCCTCTCCGGACGGGGAGGGTGCGGCGCGCTCCCACAAACGATCTGCGAGGCTGAACAGCCGCCGTTCGTTGGTCTGGATCCGAATGCGGTCGTTGGGTGGCGCGTACGTTTGGCGATAAGGGGTAGGATCGTACACGACGAACGCAGGTCTCCTTATCCAAGCCCAATCAGCCCCGAATGCGGCAATCGCGACCGCCCGCGAGGGAGGCTTTGTTTGCCAACAACGGGGTATCGTATGGTCGAGCGCACAGGGCGTCAATGTGGGATGAAGCCCTAGGCTCCGGGTACGCGGCGCCGGTCGCATTATCAGCGACGACGTGCGAGAGGCGCGATGCCGAGGTGGCCGACCTACACGCTACCGGCGGCGACGCAGGCGTGAATCGAGCGCGATCGTGACAATCGCCATGCATTCAACACCTTGACGCGCCGACAGTTAGCCAGCAAGTTCGCGGTTTGTCGTGTCCCCGGAGGCCGCTGCTCATCGGTACACCTCTGCTGCCCCAGAACCCGCAGCCGCCATCGCCCTCCCAAGCGGGTCGGTGATGCCGGCTGCCGTATCACGCCGCGCGTTCCTTTCTACTGCCGCCGCCGCTGCCGCCAGCGGTTTCGTTGCAGCGTGCTTGGATCGCGCACTGGATCCCGCAGTGTCCTGCGTGCCCACCGCGCTCGAGTGCGACCCTGAGGCCTCCGGGATCGAGCACGTCATCCTCGTGATGATGGAGAACCGGTCCTTCGATCATTTCCTCGGGTGGCTGCCTCAGGCCGACGGACGCCAGGCCGGGCTCACCTACTTCGATCCCGCGGGCATCGGCCACGACACTTACCCCCTGGCTCCCGATTTCCAGGGATGCGGCCACGCGGACCCCAACCACTCCTACGACGGCGGGCGGGTGGAATACAACGGCGGTGCCTGCGACGGGTGGCTGCGCGTGAATGACAGCTATGCGATCGGCTACTACCGGCAGCAGGACCTCGCCTTCCTCGGCCGCGCGGTTCCGCAATGGACCTCGTTCGATCGCTACTTCTGCGCCATCATGGCCGCGACCTTCCCGAACCGCTTCTACCAGCACGCCGGCCAGACCGACCGCCTGGGCAACTCGCTCGAGATCTCGACGCTGCCGACCATCTGGGACCGCCTCGCCGCGCGCGCTCTTCAGGGCCGCTACTACTACAGCGACCTGCCGTTCCTGGGCCTGTGGGGCTCCACGTACCGTCCGATCAGCTGCCCGATCGACGCCTTCTTCGCCGACTGCGCCGCCGGCGCGCTGCCGCACGTGGCGTTCGTGGACCCGCGTTTTGTCGGCGACACGCAAGGGACGTCGGGGGACTACCACCCTTTCAGCGATATCCGGGCCGGTGAGACATTCCTGGCTCAGATTTACGCGGCAGTCACAACGAGCCCGGCCTGGGCGCACACCGTGCTCTTCATCAACTTCGACGAATGGGGCGGGTTCTTCGATCACGTGCCCCCGCCGACCGCAGCGATCCCAGAGGCCGACCGTGCCGCCGGCAACGCAGACGGGCTGCGGGGGTTTCGGACGCCGGCTCTTCTTATTTCACCGTTCGCGCGCCCAGAGCACACGTCGCGAGTGCTATACGACCACACGTCGCTGCTGCGCCTGATCGAGTGGCGGTGGGAGCTCGAGCCGCTCACTGAGCGCGATGCCACCGCGAACAATCTTGCGCTCGAGCTGACTCGCAGGCCCGCGTGGCAGCAGGCGCCCTGGTACCGCGTGCCGTCCGTGATCAGCGCCGCGTGTGGGACGGCCGCACCGTCAGCCGCAGGAGCCCGGGCTGTGCCCGCTCGGTCGTCAGCGACCCGCCAGCACTGGGAGGGGCTGGCAGAGTTGGCGCGGCGACACGGCTGGCCGGTGTAGGAGGCTGGAGTCGCTGCGGTGGGGGATCGGCGGGGGGCTAGATAGAGTTGCGGGGAGCGAGACCACCATGTGGGGCCCAGCGCGTGCCTGATCGGTCAACGGCTTGGGCAAAACCCACCAAGGTCAGCAGTTCGGCTCGCTCCCCGCTTATGCTGACTGAAGCGAGACTGCACAATCCACGCCAGTTCAGTGCCGTTCATTCATCGCAGCCAAGTGGCACGCTCGGAAGACAATCTGTCGTAGATCTGCTACACATAAAGGACGCAGTTATACGCATTTCGGGACCCGCGGCAGGAACGCGAGGTCGAACGCGCCGAGCAGCTGGATCCCCACCAAGGCGAGCACGAAGAGCCAGGCGAGGCGAGTGCCACGAACCTCGAGAGGCAGCGAGCGCCGATAGACCAGCCAGCCTGCGCACACGACGGCGGTCTCGAGCGCGAAGTCTGCGATGGGGTGGTCGTACAGATTCAGGCCGATCATGGGCCCGCCCGGCCAGGTGGGCTTCACACCCGTCACATAGTCGAGCAGCACGTGCGAGACCACGACGGCTGCGGTGAGCAGGGCGACCTGTCGATTCCGCGTGACACCGTAGGACCCGAGCAACAGCACTGTGGCGAGCGCCAGCACCGCGGCGATCGAGTGGGACCACATGGGCGAGCTGCCCGGGGCCGCCATGCAAGCGACCACCTGCACCCAATCGCACCCCTGCGTGGCGAGGACCAGCAGCCAGAGCGGCGCCTCGCGACGCCATCCCTTTCCTGCCAGTGCGACGCCCAGGTGGCCGACGTACACGCTACGGCCGCCGCCGCAAGCGCGAATCGAAGGCGAGTGTGAGAATCGCCGGGCCGAGCAGCGCGAGGATCAGCAGGATCGGGGGCATGGGCGGTGGAATAATGTAGGGCAAGACGCGCGTTGCTCCGAGGAACGGCTGGACGTGGTCGCGGGCGACGCGTTTAACATCTTGACGCGCCGACAGTTAGCCAGCATCTTTCGGTTCCTGTCCCCTGCGAGCCCTTGAGGGAAAGCTGGTTAGATGATGAAGGCAACACGAGCCCAGTCCCCCTCCGGGAGACCGGGTGGAATTTCTTTCCGCTTCCTCATCGCCTCTCTGCTCGCGGTCGGAGGGCTGCTTGAGCTACCTGCCGCTGGGGCTGCGCAAAATCCGCAACTCCCCTCGCCTTCCCAGGCGCTACAGATGCTGCAGCAGAATCCGCAGCTCGGGGAGCTGATCCGGCAGCGCCTACAGCGGCCCGGGACAGCCGGGCCAGGCCGCTGTCTCACCTGGGGTACTCGAGCTGACCGCGGTTCAAGCGCTCGGCTTGCCCGCCGCAGCAGGCGGAGCTCAGTTGCTCCCTATGGACACCGGGATCGTCAGCGTGGTCGCACAGACCCTGCGGGCCGAGTCCCTGGCGGCGGGAAACTATGTCTTCGGCGTGGACGTGTTTCGGCGCTCGAAGACCCAGTTTCTCCCGCTCCTGGCCGGCCCCGTACCCCCGGACTACCGACTAGGAGCAGGCGACCAGCTCGTATTGATTCTCACGGGGGACGTCGAGCTCAGTTACAGCCTCCCGATCACGCGCCAGGGATTCATCCTCATCCCCCAAGTGGGCCAGGTATTCGTCTCGAACCTGACGCTGGAGCAGCTGCGGGAGCTTCTGTACACGCGCCTGGGACGGGTGTACTCCGGAGTGAAACGGGGCACGGAAGCGACGACCCGGTTCGACGTGTCGGTCGCGAACGTGCGGGCGAATCAGGTTTACGTGATCGGCGAGGTGGTCCAGCCGGGGGCGTACCAGATCAGCGCGCTGGGCACGGCGCTGACAGCGCTGTACGCGGCTGGCGGGGTGACGGCGCGCGCCAACATGCGCCACATCGAAGTGCGGCGGCTCGACAAGCTGGTGGACTCGCTCGACTTGTACGACTATCTGCTACGGGGCGACAGCAGGCATGACGCGCGGCTCGAAAGCGGTGACGTCGTGTTCGCGCCGTCGCACACCACGCGCGTTCAGATCACGGGTGCGGTCGTGCGTCCCGCGATCTACGACGTACGGGTGAGCGAAGGATTGGCGGAGTTGTTGCAGGCGGCAGGGGGGTTCCGGCCCGACGCGGCGCGGCGGCGGATCGCCATCTTCCGGATCCTGCCGCCGGCTGAGCAGCCGCCTGGTCCCGCGCCCCGTACGGTGCTGGATGTCGCGCTCGCCCCTGCCGCGGCGTCGCCCGCGCCTGCGGCGCGGCGACCAGACGAGGGCGATCCCACTGGGGGCGTCGTCATTCCTGCGGTCGCGCTGCAGGACGGAGACTCGGTGGTAGTGGACTCGCTGCCGCCGCTCGCCGACGTCTACCACGTCGGCATCGCCGGCATGGTGGAGCGGCCAGGGCAGTATCCGTGGCGTCCGGGGATGACGCTGCGCGATCTGCTGCTGCTCGCACGCGGACCGAAGGTCGGCGCGGATCTCAAAGAAGCCGAGATCGCGCGGCTGCCCGAGGACCGTTCCCGGGGCCAGCTCGCGACGACTATCCGCGTGCCCCTCGACTCGACCTACCTGTTCCAGCGCGACGCGCTGGGCCGTTACGTGGGACCGCCCGGGCTGCCCGTTCCTGCGACCGGTGCGCCCGAAGTGTCGCTCGAGCCGTACGACAACGTCCTCATTCTCAAGCAGCCGGACTGGGATTTCCAGCGCACTGTCGTGATCAGCGGGGAGGTGCGCTACCCCGGTACCTACTCCCTGCGTACAAAGGCCGACCGGCTGGCGGATCTGATCGTGCGAGCCGGAGGGCTCACGAGTCGGGCGTACTCGGACGGCATCCGGTTCGTCCGCGCGGTGGACGGCGTGGGCCGCGTCAATGTGAACCTCGCGCGGGCGCTCAAGGATACCGCTTCGTCGTCGAACATCATTCTTCAGCCCGGGGACTCGATCCACCTCCCCGAGTACCAGCCGGCCGTGAAGGTGTCGGGGGCCGTGAACTCGCCGGGGAGCGTGCTCTGGCAGAAGGGTCGGAGCCTCGACTACTACCTCGGTGCGGCGGGCGGGTTCAGCTACAAGGCAGATAAGGGCCGGGTGAGCGTGCGATACGCTAACGGCGAGGTGCGCAGCCGCCGGCGCGCCCTGTTCCTTTCGAGCGATCCCCAGCCCGGCCCGGGCTCCGAAGTATTCGTCCCCGTGAGGGACACGGTCGGGCGAACGAACTGGGTCGCGATCACCAGCGCCGTCACCGGACTGCTCTCGAGCACGCTCGCGATCCTGGTCCTCCTCAAGCAACTGTGAGTCGGAGTCGCGCTCGATCGCGTGCTGTATCGCCGCGACCGTTCCCCCTTCCCCTTTTCCCATCCCCCGTTTTATTCCCGGCGTCATGCGCAAAGGCATCATTCTCGCGGGTGGTCTAGGCACCCGGCTGTATCCGCTGACCGGGGCCGCGTGTAAGCAGCTGCTCCCGGTGTACGACAAGCCGATGGTGTACTATCCCCTCTCCACCCTGATGCTCGCCGGCATCCGGGACATTTTGCTCATTTCGACCCCGCAGGATCTCCCCCGCTTCGAGGGGCTGCTGGGGGACGGCGCGCAGCTCGGGCTGTGCCTCTCCTACGCCGCCCAGCCGCGGCCGGAAGGGATCGCCCAGGCACTACTCATCGGCCGGG
>QHTZ01000077.1 GCA_003221005.1 Gemmatimonadota bacterium | reverse complement strand
CCTCGTCGTCGTTGAACCCCGGCACGACCAGCGTCACCAGCTCCAGCCAGAACCCGCGCTCGTACACCATGCGGATGGCGTCGAGCACGTGTTCCAGCACTCCGCCCAGTTCGCGGTAGCGCCGGTCGTCCATCGCCTTGAAGTCGATCTTGTAGCAGTCCGTCCAGGGCCGGATGTAGTCGAGCACCTCGGGGGTCGCGTTGCCGTTCGAGATGAAGGCGGTCTTCAGGCCCCGCGTCTTCGCTTCCTTGAACACCTCTACCGCCCACTCGGCTGTGATGAGCGGCTCGTTGTAGGACGATCCCACGAGCTGCGCCCCCTGGCGCAGGGCCAGGCGGACGAGCGCATCCGGGGTGACGTCCTGCGGAAGCACGCCGGCCGCGTCGTCGCGCAGCGCCTGCGAGGTGAGCCAGTTCTGGCAGTAGCCGCAGTGGAAGTCGCAGCCCAGCATCCCGAAGGTGAGCGTGTCGCTCCCCGGGAGACAGTGGAAGAAGGGCTTCTTTTCGGTCGGGTCGCACTGGAGCGCGGCCACGTAGCCCGCGGGGGCGTACAGCGTTCCGTCCCGGTTGAAGCGGACTTTGCAGATGCCGCGACGCCCCGGGCGTACGAGGCAGCGGTGCCCGCAGGCGAAGCAGCGCACCGCGCCGTCGGGGAGCTTCGCGACGAGATCCCCCTCGCGCACGCGGGCGTCGAGCGCCTGAGCGAGGCTCGCCGCTCCCCCATCGGGGGCGACGTGCGTCAGGAAAGACACGATCCCGCGGTGCGGCATGCCGGTGGGCTCCGTCCTTCCTTAATATACCGCCCGCCGGAGGGGGGTCACCGCACCGACCCGGGCGCCAGGCGATACAGCATCGCCGCCGAGCGGATATCGCGGGGTGAGAGGTCGCGCACCTTCGTGTTCGCGAACATGAGGTCGTTCGAGTCGGACGAGTGGTCGAGCCCGATCAGGTGTCCGATCTCATGGAGGGCGACGACCCGGACGTCGTCCGCAGAGAGGGGGCGCCCCTTGGGATCGAAGGTCGCGATCGTCACGGCGCCGGACAGGAGGCGCCCCTCCTGATCCCAGGTGAGGTCGGTCTGGCCCGTACGATCGATGTCGAATTGCACCTTCCAGCGGAACCGCACCTCGGCGTGCTCCGAGTCGGCGTCCACATCGAACCGGACGGGAACGGCTGCCTCCTCCCAGCGCTGAAACGCGCTGCGCACGGCGTCCAGAAAAGCGGGCTGAAAGTTCGCGGCCGTCCCGGCCGGCAGCCACACACGCACCGGGCGGCTCACGCGGTCATCCCAGCGGTGCAGGGCCGAGTCCTCGCTCTCGGCGACCACCTCGCCCAGGTAGTTGTAGCCGGCACTCGCCCGGAGCCGGCGACGGATCTCCGCCCGCGCCAGCTGGTCGATGTAGCTCAACTGCTGCCCAGGCGACGCGGGCGGAGCCGGCGCCGCCGCCACGACCGAGTCGGCGTGGGGGGCGGGAGCGGCGGAGTCGGGCTTCGCGGAGTCGGTGACAGTGACGACGCCACGGAGTGGGCGGGGGCGAGTGGACGGCGTGTAGAACGCGTCCCACAGAATCGCGCAGATCAGGAACACGGCGAGTCCCGCGATCATCGCCGAGAGTCTCCGGTCAGGCATGCGCGCAATATGCCGAAACGCGGCGTCGAGCCGCTAGCTTTGCCGCGATGCCGTCTCTATGATTGTGGCCTGCTTATGCTTGGACAGTAGGTGATCGCGTTACCCGCGAGACCCCTGATTCGCTGGCGGGCCTGGGTGATCGCGGCGTGGGCGGCGCTGGCGGTGCTGTTCGCGCCGCGCGCGGCGCGGGTACAGCACGTCCTCGACGTGCGCGGTAGTAACATCAAGCTCACCGAAGCCAGCCGCGCCTCCGACATCCTCCAGGAAGCCTTCCCCAGCCCATTCGCCGAATACGTCGCGATCGTGGTCCACGGGCCGGTCCGGTGGACCGATGCGCGCTTCGAGGCGGCGCTGGACTCGCTCAAGGCGGCCGCCGAGCGCCGGCCCTACATCAGCCAGATCGTCTCGCTCAAGAGCATCGGAGAATCCACCTTCGTCAGCCAGGACCGGCACACCACGTTCCTGATCGCCGCCCTCACCGCCGTTCGCGGGGAGGACTTCGTCCCCGATCTGCGCGAGACCCTCGACGCGGCGCTGCATCGGGTGCCGCAGGCCGGCGGATTCGATGTGAAGGTGACCGGGAACCCGGCCCTCGACTACGACGTCCGCACCATCAGCGCCGAAGACACGGAGCAGGCCGAGCAGCGGGCGCTACCGCTCACCCTCGTCGTCCTGGTGGTCGCGTTCGGCGCCCTCGTGGCGGCCACGCTCCCCGTCGCGGTCGGCGTGCTCGCCATCACGATCGCGCTCGGCCTCGTGACGATCGCGGCGCGGTACCAGACGATGTCGGTGTTCGTGCTCAACATCACCACCATGGTGGGCCTGGGAGTCGGGATTGACTACTCCCTGCTCATCGTGACGCGGTTCCGCGAGGAGCTGAACCGTGGCCTCACGCCCGTCGACGCCGCGGTCCGCACCATCGAGACCGCCGGGTCGGCGGTCGTGACCTCCGGGGTCACGGTCATCGTCGGGTTCCTCGCGCTCGTCCTCACCACGCCGATGACGGACACCCGCTCCGTCGGGACGGGAGGGTTGCTCGTGGTGGCGGTGGCCGTCCTGCTCGCCACGACCTTTCTTCCCGCGATGCTCGCCATTCTGGGGCGCAACATCGACCGCCCCAAGTGGCTCGCCCGGCCGTTGGCGCGCTTCCACGCGCCCACCGGGTGGGAGCGCTGGGCGCGGTGGCTGGGCCATCGGCCGTGGCGCGCCGTGGCGGCCGGCGGCATCGGCGTGGCGTTGCTTACGTTCCCCCTCACCCAGATCCGCCTGGGGCTGCCCGCGCGCAACTGGTTCCCGCCGCAATCCGAATCGGGGCAGGGATTGGCCGAGCTCAAGGAGATGGGGGCGGCGGGCGTGGTCTATCCCATCCGCCTGGTCATCCAGCTCCCCGAAGGGGAATCGGCGCTGTCGGCGCGCCGGCTCGCCGGGCTCAAAGTGCTGACCGATTCCCTCGCGCGGAGTCCCCGGGTCAAGGAAGTGCGGGGCGTCGCGAGCATCCGGCGGGGCATGTCGACGCTGCAGCTCGCGATTTACTACAGCGACGCGCCCGCCGTGCGGGCCAAGAATCCCAAGTTCTTCAACGCCTACCTCAGCGCCGACAACCGCACCACGCTGATCGACGTGATCCCGGGCGACACCGTGTCCCTGACCGGGATGATGGACATCGCGCGCCGGGCCCGCGCGATCGCCCGCCGTGGCACGCGCGGCCTCGCCGGCGCCGAGGTGCTGGTCGGTGGCTTCGCGGCAGGCTCGCTCGACTCGCAGCTCGAACTGCTGCGCCGTCTGCCGATCACGGTCGGCTTCATTCTCGGCATCACCGCCATCATGCTCTTCTTCGCCTTCCGCTCGCTCCTGGTCCCGCTCAAAGCCGTGCTCCTGAACTGCCTTTCGGTGAGTGCGGCCTTCGGGCTCACAGTCCTCGTATTCCAGCACGGCTACGGGGGACGGCTGTTCGGGCTCGAAGGCCCCACCGAAGCGATTTGGGGCGTGGCGCCGGTGCTCGTCTTCGCCACGGTGTTCGGGCTGTCGATGGACTACGAGGTTTTCCTCCTCACGCGCGTCAAGGAGGTCTTCGACAAGACCGGGCGCAATGACCACGCGACCATGGAGGGGTTGTCGGCCACCGCCTCCACGATCACGAGCGCCGCGCTCATCATGATCCTCGTGTTCGGGACGTTCGCGTTTGCGCGGGTGCTCGCGGTGCAGCTGATCGGGTTCGGCCTCGCGGCAGCGGTGCTGCTCGACGCGACGCTGATCCGCATGGTCCTGGTCCCGGCCATCATGCACATCGCGGGACGGTGGAACTGGTGGCCGGGCGTCAGAGCACCCAGACCGGAACAGGAAGCGAGCGACTAGGGACCCGCCCCCTGCTCATCTAATCGCTGAAGCCTTATTCCCCAGAGGTCCCAGTGCCACGCCGGCACCCGCTCGCCCGTCCGCGGGTCTTTGAGCGGCTTGTACTGCAGCCAGTGCGGATGTAGCCCGAGGTTGCGGCCGAGGGCGAGCAGACGAGCCCGGTCCGCGCTCACGAGGTGGGCCATCGGTTCGCCTTCGATGCGATGCCGATGAAGCCAAACGCCGCCGTCGAGGGCGAAGCACATCCCCTCGCGGCGGCGCGTGAACTCTCGGTAGGCGGGGCCTACGTGCAGGAAATATTGCCCTCAATCGTAGCGGTTCCTGGTCGCGTAGCGGTCCCAGAGAACACGTAACACCGTCGGCCCGTATTGATGCTGCTGATCGTCGCAGCCCAGCCGAGCGAGGTGGCCTCGTTGATGGTGACCGAGTCCCCGGGGGTCGGCGCGAAATTCGACATGAGCACGAAGTTGGTCGTGTACTTGGCGGAATCGTAGAAAAACGCTTCTTCCGCGGTTGCCAGGTTGCGCAAGTCGGTCTTCATGGCGGAGACGTACGCCTTCTCGCGCGTGTTGGAGAACTTCGGGATGGCGATGGCCGCCAGGATCCCGATGATCACCACCACCACGAGCAGCTCGATCAGGGTGAAGCCACGACGTGACATCACCGCGTACCCCCCCGGGCGCGAAAGGGCGCCGAACGGCGAGCCCGACGGCGGGCCCCCCCAGTCCGACGCCCAATTATTGGGCACCCCGACCCTTTCCTGCAAGAGCCGTGCTTACCCCTTGGCATCGACCCAATTCCTTCCAACACCTGTACTTACGACCAGAGGAACGCGCAACTCGGCAGCCGTTTCCATATGGCGTTTTACAAGCTCGCTCGCGCTCGTCTGCTCCGCCTCGGGGACCTCAAACACCAGCTCGTCATGTACTTGCAGGACCATGCGGGCACCCAGGTGCTGCTCGGCGAGCGCCCGGTCGATGCGAATCATCGCGATCTTGATGAGGTCGGCGGCCGAGCCCTGCAGCGGCGAGTTGGTCGCGGTGCGCTCGCCAAACGCGCGCACGTTGAAGTTGCGGTCGCGTAGTTCAGGAATGTAGCGGCGGCGGCCGAAGATGGTTTCGACGAAGCCTTTCTCGCGGGCAGCAGCCACGGTACGATCGAGCCACGCCCGCACCCCGGCGAAGCGCGCGAAGTATTGCCGGATGAATTCCTTCGCCTCATCCAGGGTAATGCCGAGCTGGCGTGACAGGGCGAAAGCGCCCTGACCGTAGATCGTGGCGAAGTTGATCGTCTTGGCGCGCGCCCGCATCTCGGGGGTTACCTGGTCTTGCGGCACCCCGAAGATGATCGCCGCCGTCTGCCGGTGGATGTCTCCTCCCTGCGCGAACGCTTCCACGAACGCAGGGTCGCCCGATAAGTGCGCGAGCAGTCGCAGCTCGATCTGCGAGTAGTCAGCGGTCAACAGAACGGCTCCCGGCGGCGCCACGAAGGCCCGTCGGATGGCCTCGCCGCGCGGCGTCCGGACGGGGATGTTCTGCAGGTTCGGATCGGAGCTCGAGAGCCGGCCCGTGGCCGCCCCGGTCTGGTTGAAGCTCGTATGGATGCGCCCGGTCGTCGGGTTCACATACCCGGGGAGCGCGTCCACATACGTGGACTTGAGCTTGGACAGCTCGCGGTACTCGATGAGTAGCTTCGGCACCTCGTGACCCATCGCGGCGAGCTGCTCCAGGACCTCGTAGTCCGTGGACGCACCAGTCTTGGTCTTCTTGAGGGTCGGGAGCTGCAGCTTCTCGAAGAGAACGCTCCGCAGCTGGGGCGTAGAGTTGAGGTTGAAGTCGGTGCCCGCCGCCCGGTAGATCGCGCGCTCGAGCTCGACCAGCTCCTTCCCGAACGCGCGGGAGATCTCGGCGAGACGCTCCCGATCAATCAGCACGCCGTGCCACTCCATCCCGACGAGCACCCGGACCAGCGGCACCTCGATGGAGTCGAGCAACCGCAGCAACTGGTGGTCCTCGAGCTCCGCCTGAAGCGCCTGCTTCAAGAGCAGCACGGCCTCGCTGTCGGCGCAGCAATAGCGGGCGGCGTCCGGGACGGACACCGCCGCGAACGGGCGCTCCGACTTCCCCTTCCCGACCAGCTCACCGTACGCTGGGAGTGTGAGCCCGAGCCGTTCACGCGCCAGCTCCCCCAGGGCGTGAGAGCGGCGTCCCGGATCGAGCACGAAACTCGCGAGCATCGAATCATACGTGACGCCGCCGAGCTCCACTCCCGCGCGTCGCAGCACGAGCCAGCCGAAATTGATGTTGTGTCCGGCCTTGGGCACTTGCGGATCTTCGAGCAGCGCCCGGAGCGGACGCAGTGCCTCGCTCCCGAGCGGCGGGAGGTTGCGGGGAGCGACGCCACCCGCGAGCTCGCCGTCCGGCGCCACGTGCGCGAAGGGGAGATACCACGAGCCCCCGCCCCCGATGGCGAGCGACATCCCAACGAGCGCCGCCCGCATGGGATCGAGCGAGGTCGTCTCTGTGTCGAGCGCCACGAGCGGCGCCGCACGGCAGCGGGCGAGCAGTTCGGCGAGCAGCTCGGGGTCGTCCACCACGCGGCCTTCGGCCAGGAGGGGCGGCGCGGGTCGAGGAGAGGGCGCCGCCCGCGGCGCAGGCTCGGCGCGCGGAAGCGCCAGCTGTTCGAGCTTCGGGATTAGAGACCGGAACTCGAGCTCCCCGAACAGCTCCGCCAGCCGCGCGGCGTCCGGCGGACGCACCCGGAGCGCGTCGAGGTCGAGGTCGAGGGGGACGTCACGCCGGATGGTCACGAGATCCCGCGACAGACGCGCCAGGTCCGCGTACTGCGACACGGCTTCTCGCGCGCGCTTTCCGGGGATCTCCGCCGCGTGAGCGAGCACCCCGTCCAGGTCGCCAAAGCGCTGCAGCAGCTCGAGGGCCGTTTTCTCGCCCACGCCTTTGACCCCGGGGACGTTGTCGGAGCTGTCCCCCACCAGCGCGAGGAAGTCCACGACCCGGTCCGAGTGAACGCCGAGCCGGTCGCTCGCGTTGGATTCGTCCACCCACTGCTCCTCGACGGCGGCGGGCCCGCCACGGCCCGGGTTGAGGAGCGCCACGCGGGGACCGATCAGCTGATAAAAGTCCTTGTCTCCCGAAACGATCACGACTTGGAGGCCGCGGTCCGCCGCTGCTGCAGCCAGCGTGCCGATGACGTCGTCCGCCTCGTAGCCGTCCATGCCGAGCACCGGCACCCGGAACGCCCCGAGAATCTCTTTGATCCGCTCCACCGAGCGATCGAAGTCCTGCTGCAGCTGCTCGTTGAGCTTGGCGCGCGTCGCCTTGTACTCGGCGTAGCGCTGCTCGCGGAACGATACGCCCATGTCGTGCACCCACCCGAGATAGTCCGGGTGGTGTTGCGAGAGGAGGCGGATGAGGAAGTTCGTGACGCCCCAAGCGGCCGACGTGTTCTCGCCCCGGCTCGTGGTGAGAGGGCGCGAGATCATGGCGAAGAAGGCCCGGTAGATGAGCGCGTAGCCGTCGACCAGGAACAGCGCGGGGCTCGGCGCGGCGGGCATGGGCGGAAGATAATAGACCCCTAACGACAGCCCCGCCCGGAACGAATCCGAGCGGGGCAGAACGAATGGCGCGGGATGGCGTTTACACTCGGACCACGTTCGCCGCGTGCAGCCCCTTGTCGCCAGTCTTCACTTCGAATTCCACGGTCTGCCCCTCGGCGAGCGTCTTGAACCCGTCCATCTGGATCGCCGAGAAGTGTACGAATACATCCTCGCCACCTTCCTGCTCAATGAAGCCGTACCCCTTGGCATCATTGAACCATTTCACCTTTCCCTTAGCCATCCGATCAGCCTCCTGCAAAGTCACACGTAGGGCGCATTACGCCGCCCGACACTTCAGCCGGGCGCGATAGATTGCGAAGCGTCGGAAGGCTTGTCAAGGAAGCGGAACGCACTGCGACGCGGTGCGGTAACTTGTGCGCCGTCAATCGCTTGGACGGGTGTACAGGGAGCGGTAGAGGTCGCGGTTGCGCAGCACGGAGCGTGTGTAGCCCCGGGTCTCCTGATACGGGATCAGCTCGATGAAGGCATCGGGGTCCTCGCCCGCCGCGCGCGCAACCCAGCGCAGCACCGACGGCCCTCCCGCGTTGTACGCCGCGACCGCGGCTTCCACCCGCCCGCCGAAGCGTCGGAGCAGCTCCGCGAGGTGAGCGGCGCCGAGGTGGAGATTCAAGTCGGGAACGGTGATCCACGCCGGATCGAACGTGACGTCGAGCCCACGCGCGGTAAAGGCCGCAGTGCCGGGCAGCAGCTGTGCCAGGCCGCGCGCCCCCGCCGGCGAAAGGGCTTCGGGATCGAACACGCTTTCCTGCCGCACGAGCGCGACGAGGAGCAGCGGGTCCACGCCGAATTCGGCGGCCTCCGCTTCGACCGCCGCACGGTTGGGCCAGGGGAAGATCGCGCGCAGCACGCGTGCGTCGTTGGGTGAGCGCAGCGCCGCCTGCCACGCGAGACGCACAGCGGCCGGTCCCCAGCCGCGCGCCGCGAGCCCTTCGCTCCACGCCAGCAACCCCTCGAGCTCCGCGGCCGGGCGCGTCAGCGCGGTTCTCACCTCCGCCTCAGCCTCGGAGTCGAGCCCGGCGAGCACCAGCGTGTCGAGGCGAGCGAGACCTGCGGCGACCGCGGCCGGCACGGGCGACTCCACCGGCCCGGCGATGCGGGGGAGCGGCAGCCCCGCCGCGCGGCGGGCGCGCAGCCCGTAGTAGCCTATCGAGTCTTCCCGCGCGAGGCTCGTCCACAGGGCGCGGGCGCCCGCCGCGTCGCCCCGGACCAGCGCCAGCTTGCCCAGCCAGAAACGCGCCCCGAGCCGCTGCGGTCCCGCAGCGAGCACCTCCGACTGATATAGCGCCGCGGCGCTATCCGTCAGGCCGCGCAGCGTCGCCTCGGCGGCGAGGCGGAAGCGAGCTTGCGACGCGCGCGGATCCACCGGGTAGCGGGCGATGAGCTCTCCGAACCAGCGGCCCGCACCCTGCCAGTCCCCCCGGTCGCCCAGCTGATCCCCGAGGAGATAGAGGGCGGAGGGCGCAGCCGTGTCGGCCGGAAACGTCTGGGCGAACGCCGACAGCGCCTCGGTCGCCCCGGCATCGCCGAGCCGGAGCAGGATGCGCGCCCGGCGGTAGACGGCGAGGGGCGCGAGGGCCGGATCCTTCGCCGCAGCCCGGTAAGCGCGCTCGGCGTCGCGGTAGCGCCCCGCCCCGGTCCAGAGCTCGCCCAGGAGCGCGAGGGTCGGGCCGCTCGAATCCCCCGCCTGCACTGCTCGCTCGACCTGCGTCGTGGCGTCCACCGCGGCGCCGTGCGGTTTCATTGCCCGCGCGAGCGCGACGCGCTCGGGCGGGGTCCGGGGCGGGAGGGCTGCGAGCGCCACACCCACGCCGGCTGCGGCCTCATCGCTCTCCGGAGCCCGCGCGAGCAGTCCGAACAACGCGTCGCGCGCCCGCGCCGAATCACCGACGGCGAGGGCCAGGCGCGCTACGTCGAGGGAGCGACCCGCCTCGGCGAACGCCGTGATGGCTGGGACCGTGTCCCCCGCGGCGAGCAACGCCTGCGCCCGGGCCGCGGGCACCTCGCGGGCGGCGGGGGGCGGGAGATCAGCGAGTAGCCGGAACGCGCGGGCAGTGTCGTCGGTGACCCGGGCCTGGCGCAGCCGCAGCCAGGCATCGATAGAGGCGAGCCCCTCGGTCCGGGCCGCAGCGTACGCGTGCGCGGCCGAGTCGCGCGCGCCGAGCAGCTCCCAGGCAAGCCCGGTGCGGACGGCCAGCAACGCCGCGCGCGCGCCCCGGGCCCGCGCCCGGGCGGCCGCGAAGTGGCTCGCCGCCAGCGCGTACGCCCCCAGCCGGAGTTCGGCCTCCCCCAGCGCGGCGAGCGCTTCCCCGTCGCCGTAGTCTTCGAGCCACGGCTGGCCAACCAGGAGGCTCCGCACGCGGTCGTAGCGCCGGGCCGCGAGCTCGGCCTCGGCTCCTTGCACGATGAAGCTCGCATTGGGGCGGGAGGAGCGCGCCGCTGCCGAAAGCAGCAGCTCCGCCGCGTGCCACGGGCGGCCTGCCTGCCGGAGCGACTCCGCGCGCTGCGCGACCTGCCGGTCATCCTGGGCGACCGCGAGCGAAGCACCCGCCAGGAGGAGCAGGACTGTGGCGGCTGCCTTCACTGCGCGCGACGCACCTGCGCGAGCGCGCGCTGGTACTCGGCGCGCGAAGCGGGCGTGAGGCGATACTGCCCGAACGCGGTCTCGTCCTGAAAGTAGAGTGTCAGGCGCAGGTTGGCGTAGTCCCAGCGTACCGCGCGCGTGCCGGTGGGCGTGGGCCGCGCATCGGTGCCGATATCGAACACCTCGTCGGGCTCGCCCAGCGTGATGAACACCTCGCCCCGGTCGGTCAACCACCCTGGCATGCCGGGCTCCTGAAAGCGCGCGTTCGCAATCGCGAGACGGCTGAAGTATTCATCCAACGCCTCGTTCTCCGGCGTCACGGGGACCGGGTCAGTCGCCTTGTAGAGCTCGCGCCACCGCGTCGCCCGTTGATCCGGCGGGGCGCTCCGCAGCTTCGACACGAGGTCCTGGCGCGGGAAGTAGCGGAGCAGGTTCGCCATCTCTTCGACATTCGTGATCGCCCACTGATCGGAGAGGCTCACGAGCAGTGGTGCCCGAACGCTCGCCGTCGTGCCTACCGCCGTCACCTCCAGCTCGGCACGCCCGATCGGTAAGGCACCCGGTCCGATGAACAGCCGCGCGCTCGCGAGCGCACGGTCCCCTGCAAGCACCGTGGTATCTCGCCACAACTGGACCGAATCCGGATCGACCACACGGGCTGCCAGCCGGGTCCCTGCCGGCATGCCGTAACCCTCGACGTAGAAGCGCAGCGAATCCGACGCGTACGGCAGCGCCGCGCGGGGATTCACCACGATCTGCGGCACCGCGCCGAGTTGCGTGCGGCCCGCGCCCTGATAGATCGGCACGGGCGTTCCCAGCGCCGGCCCCTGGAGACGCGGCACCGTGTCGACGACTTCCTGTCGGACGTACGCCGGACCGTTGCGGTCCCGGACCACGAGACTCACCGTGTAGATGCCGGGGCGCAACGCGACGAATTGCTGGAAGATGATGCTCTCGTCCGCTCGCAGCGTTTCCTGGAAGCCGTGCACCCGCACCGCTTCATCCCGCGTCACCTGGCGCGCGGTCGCGCTGTCACTCCCGAACGCGAGCTCGACGTGATACTCGGCCACGAAACCGTCGCCGCTGTGGCGAAAACTCAGGGCCCGGTTCGCGAGGGACATCGCGAAGACCGCCATGGTCGATTCGGGCGTCACACCCGCGAGGAAGCGGATCGAAGCGACGAACGCCAGCGGCGGCGTGCCTACGATGAACCCCATTGCCCGGTAAATCGAGAGCGCGTCGAACAGCTGGGGGACGGTGGTCTCTGGACGGGAATGCGGCTGGGTGCCGGCTCGCTGCCACTGCGCGCACCCTCCCGTCAGGCCGACCAACAGCAGGATGAGCGCGGCGCCTCGTCTCACTTGCTCAACCTCAAGTCCGCACGTTAGTTTCGCGCATTCCCAAGCCCGCCGAGAACCTCGCGGGCCGCACCCTCGCCGGCTACCAGTTGCTCGAGCGCGTCGGCGAAGGTGGCACGGCCGACGTCTACCGCGCCCGTCACCCCGAGCGCGGCCTCTGCGCATTCAAGGTATTGCGGCCGGGGCTGAGGGGCGACCCCACCGCGGTCAAGCGCTTCTTGCGCGAAGCGGGATACGGGGCGCGGGTGCGTCACGCGAGCGTCGTGCGCACCTACGATTACGGGGAAGCGGACGGCCAACAATATCTCGCCTTGGAGTGGGCTGAGGGGGAGCCGCTCGCCGACTTCGTACACCGCAGCGGACCTCTGGCTCCGACCCTGGTGGGCAAGCTGGTGCAGCAGCTCGCCGACGCGCTCAGCGCCGCCCACGGCGCCGGCATCATCCACCGCGACCTGAAGCCCGAGAACGTCATGTATGACCGGGCGAGCGAGACTGCGAAGCTGCTGGACTTCGGCATCGCGCGGGACGCCCAGCTGCCCCCTGAGGAGCGGCTCACGCGCACGGGCTTCTTCGTGGGCACGCTGCAGTACGTGGCACCGGAGGCGCTCTCCGGGGAGCTGGTGGACGAGCGGGCCGACATCTACAGCCTGGCGACGATCGCCTACTACCTCCTCACGGGGCGGCACCCCTTCAGCGGTCGCACGCAGCGGGAGCTGTTTCAACGGCTGCTCACCGAGCCCCCGCTCCCCCTGAGCCGCGCCGCGCCGCGGCGGTCCTTCGCCCCCGCGCTCGAAGGCGTCGTCATGCGCGGCCTCGCGCGCGATCCCGCGGCGCGCCAGCCGACCGTGGCCGCGTTCGGCACCGAGGTGGCGGCAGGAGTCACGACCTCACCGGAGGCGGGGCGGCCGGGCGGGCCGGGCCTGCTGGGGACCTTCAGACGGATCGTGAGCGACCGGGGATGAGCACGTAGTAGTAGTAATCCATACTACTATGGCCCCATGAGCGAGAGCCCCGGGCTGCGCGAACGCCTCCGCGAAATGCTCCTCGAGCGCTCGC
Organism: Gemmatimonadota bacterium; assembly: GCA_003221005.1. Taxonomy (GTDB): domain Bacteria; phylum Gemmatimonadota; class Gemmatimonadetes; order Gemmatimonadales; family GWC2-71-9; genus AG25. The sequence continues at coordinate 22,924 of QHTZ01000077.1, read as the reverse complement.
TACGCCGGGGCGACTTTGTGCTGGCCTCGGGACGGCGATCCTCCTTCTACATCGACGCTCGGCAGACGACCATGTCAGGCGAGGGTCTGGCCCTAATCGGCGCCCTGGGGTTCGAGCGCCTCGCCGCCAGAGGGTGGAAGCCCCAACTGGTCGGGGGGCTGACGCTCGGTGCCGACCCCGTCGCCTATGCCATCGCCGCCGCCGCGCGCGGGCGGGGAGCCATCCTGGACGCCTTCACCGTCCGCAAGGAGCGGAAGAACCACGGCACGGGAAACCGCATCGAGGGCTGCTTCACGCCCGGCGCCAGTGTGGTCATCGTGGAAGACGTGATCACCACCGGCCGCTCCGCCCAGGAGGCGATCCGCGTCGTCGAGGGGGAAGGCGGGCGGGTGCTGGGCGTTCTGGCCGTGGTAGACCGCGACGAAGGTGGCCGTGCGACTGTGGAGCTGGCGGGTTACCAGGTCGACGCTTTACTCACCGCCCGGGACCTGGGCATCGGGTGAGGGTCCCGCCGCTTGTGTCGCACGGCACGCTGTGTAGGATGTGTCCGGAGTGGCCCAACACGTGACAGCGCCGCCAGGCATCCCTCCCTTCAGAAAGTCGCTGGCCGCACGGGTCCGCGGCTGGAAGGACGATGCGTCGGGCGTCGAGCAGCGGCTCCGGGATCTCGAAGCCGTCACCCGCGCGCACCGGCGCCGCTGGGTCATGGTGGGAACGGGGTTCCTCATCGGCGTCCTGGGGTGGATCGCCGGCGTCGTCAAGACGCGGCCAACCACGATGGTGCTGCTCGCCGGCGGCGCGGCGGTGCTCAACGCGATCACCGGCCTCATTACCGAGCGGGGCTGGTACCGCTTCTGGCTGATCTACGTGCTCGCGCTCCTGGACGCCTTGCTGGTGGGCGTGCCCGTGGTGTGGTTCGGGCACGGGGGCCTCGTGGCGGCCTTCTTCATCGCGGTGCTCCCCTACGCGTTCGACCAGGGGCAAGCCGTCGGTGACTTCCTGGTCCTGATCTCCGCCCTCGTGTACCTGGCGGCGAGCCACCTGCATTACGTGCTCTATGGCGGGGCCCCCGGGCTCGGCACGGCGTCGTACATCGAGACGGTGGTCTTCATCGCGGTCGCGATGGCGTTGCGGCGGATCCCGGCGCGCCTGATCGAGCGGATCCGCCACACGCGCGGCGTCATGGGCGTAGCGGAGCGGGGACAGCTCGCCGTCCGCGCGCCGGCCGGAGAGTCGGACGAGCTCGGCTTCCTCGAGAAGAGCTTCAACCGGATGCTGGAGGAGATCAGTGGGACGATCTCCACGGTGCAGCGCGAGGCGGACGAGGTGGCGGCGTTCGCGGAGCAGCTCGCGGCGTCAGCCCAGGAACTGCACGCCACATCGGACGCCGTGACGCACACCGCGCAGCAGCTCGCCACCGACCTCGGCGGCCAGCGGGCCACGGTCGATGGCGCGCGCGGCGAGAGCGCCAAGGCCGCCGATCAGGCGGAGTCGCTGCGCGTCCGGGCGGAGCTGATGCAAGTGGACGCGGCCCGCCTCGTTGCGGCGGCAGAGCGGGGGCGCGAACGCGTGGCGCGGGCGAGCCAGACGTTGCGTACCGTGGGCGAGGAGGTCCGCGCGACAGCCTCGACTGTGGCCGGGCTGTCGGGCATGTCCGAGCGAATCGGCGTCTTCGCTCAGACCATTGCCCGGATCGCGCGGCAGACGCACCTCCTCGCATTGAACGCCGCCATCGAGGCCGCCCGGGCGGAGCAGCACGGCGAGGGTTTCGCCGTCGTCGCTGACGAGGTCCGCACCCTCGCGGCCGAAGCGGGGAAGTCGGCGCGTGAGGTGGCAGAGCTGGTCTCGGATCTCCGCGCCGGGATCGACGCCGCCGCGCGGGCGATGCAGTCAGGGGAGGGCAAGGTGCGAGACATCGGCGCCGTGGCCGCGGAAGCCGACGGCGCGCTCCAGGAGCTGCACCAGGGCGTGCAGCTGATCGGCGACCTGGTGAACGCAACGGCTGAGGTTTCCCGCAGTCAGGCCCAGCGGCTCGCGAGCCTGGCCCAGTCGCTGCAGCAGGTGGCCGCGACGTCCGCCGCGTCGTCGGAGAGTGCGAACGGGGCGGCAGCGTCTACTCAAGCGCAGATCACGTCGATGGGCGACCTGACGGTGACGTCGCAGCAGCTCGCCCAACTCGCCGAGCGGCTGCGCAGCAGCATCGCGCGCTTTTCCGTGTTGTCGCGCGAGCATCAAACGGCGGAGCGCCGGGCGGACGCCGCCGCGGACTGATCACCCCGGCCGGGAGACGCGAGCCGCGTCCGGGCCTTGGTGCCACATCCCCGCGTTGAGGGGGTGAAACGCGCGCAGGGCCTCCCGGTACGGGGTGATCAGCAGATCGACGAACCGCGTCAACGCGACGTCGAACGGAAACCGCTGGCGGAACTCGCCGGCCGTCACGCCCAGCATCGCCTTGAGGTGCCGCCCGAAGCTCTGGGGGGACGAGTAGTCAAGCCGGTACGCGACGTCGGCGACCGAGAGGCCCGGGTTCTGAAACAGGTACGCCGCGTGCAGCAGCCGGACGCCCGCGAGGTAGCTCTTGGGGGACGGCAGCCCTGCCCGGTAGAAGCGGGACATCAGGGTGCTGGGGCTGATCCGCAGGTGCCGCGCCAGCCCGCGCACCGTGGTGAGCACAGGGGCGAGGCGGGCGAGCGCCTCGAAGAACAGCCGTGCGTCGCCGGGGATGTCCGCCAGCGCGGGCAGGATCCGCGCCAGCACGAGCGCCACGACTGGCGAGGCGGGATGCCCCAGCAGCTCGCGCAGCCGCCGCCAGCCGCCTGGCGCGGTACAGTCGACCGCGGCGCGCACGCCGGTAGCGCCGAGCCGGAGGAGTGTTTCCGTGGCCGCATTGTCGTGCCGCGAGACGAGCGCAACCGCCGGAATGGCCGGAAACTCGCGCACAAACCGGGCGACGGCGGGCAGCTCCCGGCCGCCGCAGCCGTGCACGGAAATCACCAGCGCGTCCACCCGGCGTTTCCGTGCCGTGTGCAACACGTCTCGGAACGAATCGACGTGCAGTGCCGTAAAGTACCCGTCGCCGGCCGCGTCGACGCGAGGGCGCTCGGGCGGCGCGAGGACCGTGCACACCGTCACCATGCGGCGACACGGTAACGCTCCCCCGTCAACCGCGGCTCAACGCTGCGCGCCGCCGTTCGCGCCGCTGCGGACACCCGAACACTGCGAGGACTGATGGACAGCGTCGCACCGCAGACTCCCGATCCCCGCCGCGCACGGCGCCTCGCGCTCATCCTCGCTGGCCTCGCCGTCGTGCTCGCCGGGGGCGGCGCCCTCTGGTTCTCGCGCACCCAGGTGCGGCTGCGCGTCGACCCGGGGCGCAGCTGGCGCACACCGGACGTGCTTGACCGGATGCTGGCGCGCGCGGAAAAGGCCGAGCGCGCGCGCGACCGCGGCGCCGCCATCGCCGCGTACCGCTTCGTGGTCGCCGTCGGCTCGGGCGGCGATCCCACCTTCGAGCTGTACATCGCGGCCGCACGGCGCGGCCTGACGCGGCTCGGTGCCGACTCGGCCCCTAGTCCGCGCTGAGCAGTCGCTGGTAGACGTCAAGGTCCCGCGCGCTGAAGCACACGAACCGGAGCACCTCCACGGGGCTGGGGCGCGCGAGACATTCCCGTACCGCCCGCACCGCGATCTCGGTAGCCTGCTCGATCGGGTAGTGGTACGCGCCCGTGCTGATCGACGGGAACGCAATCGAGCGAACGCCATGTCGCGCCGCGAGCGCGAGCGACGTGACGTAGCAGCTCCGCAGCAGCTCGGCGTCACCCCGCCCCCCGCCGCTCCACACGGGACCCACCGTGTGGATCACGTATTGGGCCCGGAGGCGGTGGCCTCGCGTGAGGCGCGCCTCACCGGTGGGGCAACCGCCCAGCGCCCGGCACTCCTCGAGCAGCCCTGGGCCGGCCGCGCGATGGATCGCACCGTCCACCCCGCCGCCGCTCAAGAGTGTCGTATTGGCCGCGTTAACGATTGCATCCACGGCCTGAGTGGTGATGTCGCCCTGCACCGCTTCGATGGTCGCCACGCGCCCCCGCCCCCTGGTTCTCTGGCCGGACCCCGCGCCCGCGTCTATTCTTAACCGCATCCGACCACCGGAACAAACCCTGCCGGATCCGAGGCCATGCCGGGACGCGAGCTGATCGAGCGGGTACGCGAGGCACTGCGCGACCGCTACACGGTGATCTCCGCCATCGGGCGCGGCGGCAACGCCGCGATATTCGGCGCCGCGGATCCGGCGGGAAGACGGGTCGCGATCAAGGTGCTCCACCCCGAGCTCACCGTATCGGTGGCGGCTGATCGCTTCCTTCGGGAGATGCGCTATGCCGCGCGCCTCGACCACCCGCACATCGCCCGCTTCCTCGACAGCGGCGAATCGGACTACCTGCTGTGGTTCGTGATGCCCTACGTCGAGGGCGAAAGCCTGCGGCAGGTGCTCCGCCGCGAGCGCCGCCTGGACATTGCACGGGCGGTCACGCTGGCGTGCCAGGTGCTCGACGCGCTCGAGTACGCTCACGCGCACGGCATCGCGCACCGGGACATCAAGCCGGACAACATCGTGCTCTCGGACCACGGTGCCGTCCTCGTGGATCTCGGCATCGCGCGAGCGATCGCGCGCTCGGGCGAGGACCGTGTGACCCGCAGCGGCTTCGTCGTCGGCACGGAGGAATACATGAGCCCGGAACAGGCGGCCGGCTCCCCTGACATCGATGGCCGGACCGACCTGTACTCGCTCGGGGTCGTGCTGTTCGAGACCCTCGCCGGGCGGCCGCCGTTCTCGTCCCCCAGCGCCGCCGCGGTCCTGGACATGCAGCAGCACCGGGCCCCCCCGGACCTCCGCGCCCTGCGCCGCGAGGTGCCCAAGCCGCTCGCCGCAATCATCGTCCGCGCGCTCGCCAAGGCGGCGGCGGAGCGATGGCAGACCGCTGCCGAGCTGCGGGAGGCGCTCCAGCCGTTCGCGCAGTACGCGCCCTGAGTGGCCGGCTCCTCGCCGCCGCCGCGCTCTTCGTCAGCGCGTGCCAGCCGCAGGCGCGGCGCGCGCTGGTACTGGACCTCATGCTCTCCGATCCCGCCTTGATCGAGGGTACCGCCCGCCCCTGGCACGACGCCGGATATACCGTCGAGTACCGCCGTTTTTATCCCCACCTCACCACCGCTGACCTCGCCCGCTACCACACGGTGCTGTTGCTCCTGGGCCGCGAGCCGGAGGCTCCGTCGGACGGGCTCACCGCCGGCGATCTCGCCATCCTGGACGCGTGGGTGCCGGGCGGCGGCGTGGCCGTGCTGGGGTACGCCGGAGAGGGAGAGGGGACGCTCGACCGCTGGGTCGCGAACCGCTGGCTCGCCTCACAAGGGGCCGGCATCGCCATCGGGGACGGGGCCCTGGAGGACACCACAGTGCGCAGCGTCCCGCCGCGCACCCAGTCCTGGGCGGAGGGGCGACGCCTCGGCGACGACCCCCTCGGATCCGTGTACGACCCATTCCCCATGGGCCGCAACCATGCGCTCGAAGTGAGGCGCAGCTCCGAGGTGCTCGCCGTTGCAGGCCGCCGCGCCTTCGTGCGCACGCCGAAGGCCGCGACGCCGCGCGGCGGCGCTCCGATCGCAGCGGCGGCTCGGGTGGGCGACGGCTTGGTAGTGGTGCTCAGTCGCCACGCGCTTGGGGCCCTGGGACCGGAGAATCGGCCTAGCACCATGCCGCTGCTCCAGCTCGGCGCCCTCGCCGCAACGCACGACTTTCTCACGGCGCTCGCCCGCTGGACCCGCCGCCCCGCTGAGTGGGCACACGTGCCGCCCGCGGAGCACCCTACGCCCGCGACGCTCGCCGGCGCGCCACTTCCGGTCGAGATCCAGCCGCCCCTCGCGGAGCCGCCGCCGGGCGTGACGGCCGAGCCGCTAGCGTGGCCGGCGAAGCGGGATACCACCCGTGCGAGCGGCGTCCCAGGATGGATCCGGCAGATGGGGATGCGGGCGCTGTGGGCGCCGCTGCTGCTCCCGCGAGAGGAGGGTCCCGCACCGCGCTCCACGGCGGCGCTCGACTCGCTGGTCGGCTTCCTCGACCAGGCGGGACTGAACCTGCTGGCGGGCGATGCGGACCCGGAGACCGTCGCCGACTCGCTCCACCACCGGTGGGAGGAGCGCAGTGCCGTGCGACGCGCCTGGAGCGACGCGGCGAGCCTGCTGCAGCCCACCAGTGTGGCCTGGATTCCGGCGGCAGCGTTCGGCGACTTCCGGCCCCCCGCCGGCTGGGCCGATTCATCGCGCGGCATCCGCGGCGAGCCGCTGAGCGCGGCGTGCGCCCTCGACTCGGCGTTCTGGGATGACCGCGTGGTGCCCGCCGTCGTCACCCTCGCCCGCCTCGCTGCCGGCCTCCGGCAGCTCGTCCCCGCGCTCGCCTTCGACCTCGGTCCGTTGCCGCGCGGCCAGTTCACCGGCTACTCCATGGGGCAAGAATTCTGCGACGCCGCGTGGCGCCAAGCCATCAGGCGCATGGGCCGGCACGGCCCGCTCGATTCGCTGCCCGTGGTCGAGCGCTATCGCACCCTGCGGGATGCCGGGCTACTACCGGCGTACTACCAGGCACTCGAAGCGCTGGTTGCCGAGCACGCGCGCGGTATCCGGGACCGGGTATTGAAGGAGCGCCCGGGTCTGTATTTCGCTTTCCGGCTGCGGCAGGCTCCGGGAGACTGGTTCTCGCTCGGCCTGTTGCGCGGCTTTGCGCTCCCGGACCGCCCGTTGCTGGTCTTCACCCCGGAGGTGATGACGCGCCGTCTGCTCGCCGCCTATCGCGCGCGCGGCCTCGACGCCGTGCACGCGGTGGAGCTTCCCTCGGCCCTCGTGCGAGTGCGCAACCTGGCCACTTTGAAGCCGCTCGTCTTTGGCCAGAACGACGGCTTCTGGCTCTCCGCAGGGGAGGGGACCGCTGCGCGGGGCAGGCTCGACGCCGGGCGGTCGACGAGCGACAGTGTGGCCCAGGCGCTGCGGCGGTTGGCGCGCTAGCCTTGCCCGGAGCCTCGCCCTGCTCGTAAGTTTCGCGCCGGGTGGCGGTGGGGCGCGATGGTCGCAGCGCACCGGCAGGAGTGGTGCGTTGAGGAAAGTCCGAGCTCCGCAGGGTAGACTGCCAGGTAACGCCTGGGCGCCGCAAGGCGACGGATAGGGCCACAGAGAACAGACCGCCCTGTATCCAAGGGTAAGGGTGAAAAGGTGGGGTAAGAGCCCACCGCGCGTCTGGTAACAGGCGCGGCACGGTAACCCCCAGTCGGAGCAAGGCCAAGTAAGCAGCGAGACCCGACCCGGGTCGCCCGAGCTGCGGGTAGGCCGCATCGAGGTGGCTGGCGACAGCCATCCCAGAGAGATGACCATCTGCCCACGATCCGTGGGGAAACAGAACTCGGCTTATGGCCCCACCGCCCTCCTCCCAACTAAAGCCGTATCCGCCCCAATGGGAAACGGTGGCGGACTTGCGGGTCTTCCGCACCACGTCCCAGGAGTGGGAGAAGCTCATCGGGTGGCGCGCCGACATGCGCAAGCGCGGCTGGAAGCTGCTGCGCGTTTCTAGCGACGGGCCGGAGATGGTGGCGATCTTCGGACGCACGAAAACCGATCGAGCTCACGAGCGCGGCCGGGGCGCGGTAGGGGGCACATGAGGCGCTGGCTCCGCGCGGGAGGCGCCGCACTGCTCACCGCCTGCGCGGCGCGCGGCGGGGCCGGCCCGGGAGCAGCCGCGCCCAACCCCGCGCCCGCCCCACCTCCGCCCCCGCGGCCCGGCGAGCGGCACGCACTCCCCCAGGCCGTGCGCTACGGCCCGAGCGCCGTACGCTATCTGATCCACCGCCGGCTGCACATCGAGCAGACGTTCAGCGGAGCGCCCCAGACGCAGGACCTGGGTGCTCACATCTTCGTCCGGGCCATCGTCACGGGGCCGGCGGACTCGAGTGGCTACCCGGCCACGTTTATCGTGGACTCGATCGTTCCCGACTCCGGCACGCCTCCGCCGATCGCCGACAATATCTCGAAGGCGCGCATGTTGATCATGAGCGGCCGCGTGGTTGCCCAGGGAGAGTTTCGGAGCACGGCGACGTCCGACAGCGTCCTCGCGCGCAACCTCGCGCAGCTGCTCGGCAACTTTCGCGATTTCCTGCCGCGTATTCCCACGGACGGTGCCCGTCTGGGCGCCGCCTGGACCGACACCCTCTCCCTCACCCAGCGCGCCGGCGGCTCAGAAGTCACGCGGCGCTCCGTGCAGCATTCGAGCGCGGCGGCCTGGGAAGAGCACAGCGGGGCGCGCAGCCTGCGACTCGAGACGACCGGCACCTACAGCGTGGCCGGCTCAGGGCAGAACGGCGGGCAATTCTTCCAGATCGGCGGCGCGGGGACCGTCACCGCACGGACGTTTCTCGCCGAGGACGGGCGGTTCGTGGGCGGCGAGTCACAGGACTCGTCGAGCCTGACGATCTCGCTGCCGGCGCAGGGCCTCACGGTACCCGTCACCCAGGTACTCCGCTCCACCGTCGCCGTCCTGCCGTAGTACGCCCGACGCCCCACGTCCGCGATGCTAGCGCCCGCGGATACGTGTGTGGCCGCGCGTCCGCTGCAGCCGCAGTCCGTCTCCCACCGAATCGGCGGGCAGAAGCTTGTCCACGTCGCGCGAGAGCTCCCACAGCGCTCGGGGCGACAAGCCGGTGTACACGGTGTCGCGCCGGCCCCGTTTAGGAACGAGGATGAAGACGAAGTGCGGCCCGCCGCTCCAAGTCGCGCCGAGGGCGTAGGCCACGCTATCCCGGGCATAGCTGCGCACATGGCGCGGCTCCGCGACGGCCACCCGCCGCCGCGTGACGACGAACAGGGCCGACTCCCGGTCGCCGTCGGGAGTGAACGCGAACACCGCGGTGTCCCCGCGCCCCAGGACGCCGCGACGTCGCAACGTCCGGTTCAGCGCCTCGGGCACGGGCGCCGTGGCGCGAAGCCTAGGGGGCCGGCTGAACACGGTCCAGGTCACGACGACCGCGCCGGCCAGGAACGCCGCGCCCAACAGACATCCGACGACCCCGACTCGCACGAGCGACTCGATGGCGAGCGACATGGCGCCGCGCCGAGCTTTGACCCGGTCGCGCGCGGCGGTCGGCAGGGCCCGGACCAGGGCGCGGCTCAGCTCCTCGGCGGCCTGGAAGCGCTCGCCGGGATCCTTCGCCAGCATGCGATCGAGCACGAGGGCGAGCTCCGCCGGCACGTCGGCGCGGAGGCTGCGGATCGGCGTCGGGGTCGCCGTCGCCTGCTTCATGAGGATCGACTGCGCCGACTCCCCATCGAACGGCGGCGCGCCCGAGAGCATGTGGTAGAGCACGACGCCGAGGGAATAGATATCCGACCGGCTGTCGGTGCGGTCTCCGGTCGCCTGCTCCGGGCTCATGTATTGCGGCGTGCCGATCACCATCCCCTCGGTCGTCAGCGTCGCTCCCGACGACGCGGCCTCGGTGGCCTTGGCGATGCCGAAATCGGTGACCATGACTCGGCCGGTGCCATCCAGGAGGATATTGTCCGGCTTCACGTCACGGTGCACGACGCCCAACTTGTGCGCGTAGGCCAGGGCGTCCGCCACCTGGCGCGCGATTCGGGCGGCGTCGCCGACCGAGAGGCGATGGTGCTTTTCGAGGAGCTGGCGGAGCGACGGACCGTCGACGCACCGCATGATGATGTACAGCACCTCGTTCTTGTAGCCTCCCACTTTGTAGATCGGTACGATGCTGGCGTGCTCGAGCTTCGCGACAGTGCGCGCCTCGCGCACGAAGCGCTCGGCGAGCACCGGCGACGGCGTCTGGCCCAGATCGAGCACTTTGACGGCGACGTCGCGGCGCAGCGCGCTGTCGCGCACGCGAAACACCGCGGCAAAGCCGCCTTCGCCCAGCAGGGCGCCGACGCTAAATTCGTCCCCGAGAGCCAGTTGGAGACGCGCGCGCAGTGTAGAGAGATCCAGCGACATGGCGGACGCAAAACCTAGAAAGACGCGCCAGGTGGCGCTAGGGACGACCGCGCTCGTCGCGCTGGTGTGGCTGCTCGGCGTGTGGCCCCCGCCGGTGTGGTGGCGAACGCACTGGCCGCGGGAGACGGCGCTGATGAGAGAGGCGGATTGTCGCGCGGAGGGGCAGCGACGGTCCGCCTGTCCGGCGGTTCGCCGGATCGCCCTTGCTCAGATCGCTCCCTCACTCCAGCGGATGGTGATCATCGGCGAGGACTCCCGTTTCTGGACGCATCACGGGATCGACCCCGCCGAGCTCGCCGACGCGCTCGGGCTGGATCGCGGCGCCGGCTTCTGGGCGACCCTCCGCGATGCGTGGGCGCGGCGCGACCGCTTGCGGGGCGCGAGCACGATCACGCAGCAGCTCGCCAAGAACCTGTATCTCTCGCCCTCGCGCAATCCGCTGCGCAAGCTCAAGGAAGCGGTGACCGCACTGCGGCTCGAGCTCGCGCTCCCGAAAGCGCGCATCCTCGAGCTCTACCTCGACGTGGCACAGTGGGGGCCCGGCGTTTGGGGCGTGGGGGCCGCGAGCCGCGCCTACTTCGGGGTCGCCCCGTCGCAGCTCGACGAGGCCCAGGCGGCGGCGCTCGCGGCGACGTTACCGCATCCCCGCACGTCGAACCCGGTCTACCAGCCCGAGCGCATGCTGAGCCGACGCGACCTCATCCTCGCCCGCTATCACGGCGTGGACGTGGCCATCCCACCCGAAATGGAAGAGCTGGACAGCGTCCTGAACGTGCCGCCCGTGCTGGTGCCGCCACTCGAGTCTCTGACAGTGAACAGCCCGACAGCGGATAGCGAGGAGGACACGCTAGCGGCTAGACGGATAGACGCACAGCGGGTTACGGCGGACAGTGGCTGGGATAACCCTCTCTAGAAACGATCGACTGTTCACCGCTGTGCGTCTGTCCGTCTAGTAGTTGCCGGGCCGGTTTAGTCTACGAGGCGCAGAGGCATCACGAGCGCCATATAGCTCGCGGGATCATCCCAGCCTACTGGCTCGACGGTCGCCGCGCGCTCCGGCGCCTTGAAAGTGAGGCGCACCTCGTCGGTCGGCATGAACTTGAGGATCTCGAGCAGGTACATCGCGTTGAACCCGATCTCGAGCGGCTCGCCCTCGTAGGTGACCGAGAGCTCGTCCTGCGCCTCGCCCAGGTCGGGCGTCTGGACCGAGAAACGCACCGACCCTCCGGAGAAGGCGAGCCGAATGCGGTGCGTCTGGTCGCTCGCGACGACGCTCATGCGCCGCAGCGCGGCGGCCATGGCGGCCTTGTCCACGGTCGCCGACTTGTCGTTCTCCCGTGGGATCACCTGCTCGTAGTTGGGATAGGGGCCCTCGATCAGGCGGGAGAACACGAGCGTGCCACCGGCCCGGAAGCCGAGGTGGTTGTCACTGCGGGCGATCTCCATCTCGGCATCGGCGGCGATCAGACGCCGGATCTGCTCCAGGGCCTTGGGCGGCACGATCAGGTCGGCGGTCGAGCCGCCGCTCGCGGGAACATCCATCTTCGCGAGGCGGTGACCGTTGGTCGCTACCATCCGCATCCGGTCAGGGCGGAGCTCCCACAGAACGCCGTTCAGGATCGGCCGGCTCTCTTCGCTCGAGGCTGCGAACGCCACGTGCCCCACGAGCTTGTGGACCACTCCTGCGGCCGCCTTCCACGCGCCGTCGAATTTCACCGCGGGGAACGACGGATATTCCTCGCGCGGCAGGCCAAGCAGCTTGAACTTGGCGCGACCGCATTCGATCGACACGCGCGATTCGCCGGCGGCGGTGATCCGCACCGGTCCCTCGGGCAGCTCGCGGGCGATGTCCACCAGTTTCTTCGCGGGGAGGGTGACGGCGCCCTCGGCGTCGACGTCAGCCGCGACGGTGGTACTCACGGCGATGTCCAGATCCGTGCCGGACAGGCGCAGCCCCTGCTTGCCGACTTCAACCAGCACGTTCGCCAGCACTGGGAGCGTCGTCTTGGCAGGCACGGCTGCGGCCACCGCCGCCAGGCCCTCCTGCAGTTGCTGCCGTGTGATCGTGAACTTCATGCCGGCCGAGTCCTCTTGAAGCGGTGAAAGACTCTACTTCTATACTATATAGAAACTACTCGTAGTAGCAGTAGAGAGCAGGGAGATGTGGACGGTCGCGCTAACGCTCGGTGGCGATGCGGCGTGACCTCGCCGGCGCATGTTGGCGGAGTGTTGGGACTGTTGGCATCCTGAGGCCCGTCCACACGCGCGCCGCGCCTACCCACACCCCGTCACATGTCCTTCCCACATGTGCGCTACAGTGCGGACAACTCCTGGCGCGCCATTTCGACGCGCTCCTTGAACGTCCGGTCTCGGATCATCTGCCGCTCGACCTTGTCCACGGAATGGATGACCGTGGAGTGATCGCGGCCGCCGAACGCCTGACCGATCTCCACCAGCTGCATCCCCAGCATGTCGCGCGCGAGGTACATCGCGACCTGTCGCGGGATCGTGAGCGTCTTGGTGCGGGCCTTGGAGCGCAGGCCTTCCGGCGTCACGCCCCAGCGGCGCGCCACGACTTCCTGCACGCGGTCGATGCTGGGCGTCGGCTGGCCGACGTAGCTCGCGCCCTCCTCCCCCTGGCGAATCTTGTCCGACAGGGCCTCGCGGGCCAGCTCGATCGTGACCTCGCGGTTCTTGAGCGACGCGAACAGCAACAACTTGATGATGCAGCCCTCGAGCTCGCGCACGCTCGAGCGAATGTGCTCGGCGATGAAGCGCAGCACGTCGTCCGGGATCGTGAGCTCGAGATGATCCTGCTCGGCCTTCTTGCGGAGGATCGCGATGCGGTGCTCGAGATCGGGGTGACCGATGTCCGCGACCATGCCCCACTCGAACCGCGAGATGAGCCGGTCTTCCAGGCCCGGGATCTCCTTCGGCGGGCGGTCCGAGGTGAGCACGATCTGCTTGTGCGCCTCGAACAGCGCGTTGAACGTGTGGAAGAATTCCTCCTGCGTCATCTCCTTGCCTTCGAGGAAATGCACGTCGTCCACCAGGAACAGGTCCACGTCGTTGCGGTAGCGCCGCCGGAACTCAGACATCGTCCGCGCGTGAATCGACTCGATCACCTCGTTGATGAACTGCTCGGCGCCGAAATACTGGAGCCGCATCTCGGGGTTCTTCTCCAGCACCGCGTGGGCGATCGCCTGCATCAGGTGCGTCTTGCCGAGGCCGGTCGCGCCGTAGATGAACAACGGGTTGTAGGTCTTTCCCGGCGCTTCGGCGACGGCGTGAGCCGCGGCGGCGGCGAGCTCGTTCGATTTGCCGATGACGAACGTCTGGAAGGTGTAGCGCTCGTTGAGCGGCGTCGTGGCGACGGCGAGCTTGTCGCCTGCGGCGCCGGCGTCGCGTGGCGCGACGAAGAAATCCATCTGCGGTCGCCGCTGGCGATCCTCTTGCACGCGGAACACGATGCTGGTGGGTCGCCCGAAGACCCGCTCGGCCGCGCGGGCGAGCACTCCCGCGTGCTTCGACTCGTTCCACTCGACGGCGAACTGATCCGGGGCCCCGACGATCAGCCGCCCGTCGTCGAGCGCGATCGGCTCGGCCGGCTCGAGCCACGTCCGCACTGTCGCGTCGGGGAGTTCACGCCGCGCCTCGTCGAGGAGGCGCTTCCAGGCTTCCTTTGTTGACTGCTCCATCGACGATGAAAGAAGGTGGGGGTCTCGCAGGGCGGCCCGAAACTACGGCTCGCCTGTGGAAAAGTCAACCTTGACCGGTCCGCGGAGCGCGGTGTAGGTTTCCCCGCCTCACGAGAGGAATCTAATGGGTCCGACCTACCGCCCGCGCAACCGGCGGCGCATCAACAAGCATGGCTTTCGCGCGCGCATGAACACGGTGTGGGGCCGCGCGGTCCTCTCGCGGCGGCGCAAGAAGGGGCGCAAGCGCATCGCCCTCCGCCTGCCGTCCAAGCACCGGAGTCGCTGAACGGACGAGCGGTTTCCGCGCCGCGTCCGCTTGGCGCGCGGTTCGGAGCTCACCGCCTGCTGGGAAGAAGGGCGTCATTGGCGCGGCACGCACCTCGAGTTCGCCTGGCGCCCCACTCGAGCACACCACCCGCGAGTCGGCATCATCGTTCCTCGCTTCCAGTTCACCGCCGTGGCCCGCAATCGCCTGCGGCGACGCCTGAGGGAGTTGCTCAGGCGCGAGCTGCTCGTACGCGTACCGGCGATCGATCTCGTCGTCCGCGCGAAGCGCTCCGCGTACGCCGCCTCCTTTGCAGGGCTGCGCGCCGAATTGACGGGCGGCGTGAGCCACGTCACATGAGCGTGAGTCGCTGGCCGCGGTTCGCTGTGATGGCACTCATCCGCGGCTACCAGATGACGCTCGCGCATCTGGTGTTCACCCAGTGTCGCTTCACTCCCACCTGCTCGCACTACACCCTCGAAGCAGTCGCACGCTACGGGGCGATGAAGGGGAGCTGGCTCGGCGTGAAGCGTGTGGCCCGCTGCCACCCCTTCCACCCGGGCGGGTTCGACCCGGTGCCCTGAGAGTCCATCGTGGAACGACGCGTCATTCTGGCAATCGTCCTGATGCTGATCGTGGCCGTGGTGCCGAGCATTCTGTTTCCACCCAAGAAGCCGGTCGGTCGGACGGTTGGACGGTCGGATAGCACGGCGATTCCGCCAGTCGCTCGCGCGGAATCGGCAGCGGCTGCGGAGCGACCGTCCTTCAATCCGACCGTCCGACCGTCCGACCGTCCGGCCGACACTGTGTGGGTCACCTCGCCCCGCTACCGGTTCGGCTTCAGCACCCGCGGTGGTGCTCTCGTCCATGCGGAACTCCTTGATTTTCGGTCGTTTGCGCCGAGCGACAGCGGGCGGCCCGTGCAGCTCGTACCGCGGGGTGACGCTGTCCTCACGTCCCGTCTTGTCGGCGGCGGCGATACCGTTCGGCTCGCCGACTGGAGCTTCGCGCCGAACGTCGCCGCGCTTCGCGTGGAGCACGACAGCACGCGGCTCACCTTCGCGGCCGAGCGTGCCGGAGGGGGGGCGCGGATCACGCTCGAGTACGTGTTCTCGCCCGACGACTACCGGTTCCAGGTCACGGGCCACGTGGCCGGGCTCGGGTCCACGGGAGCGGTGCTGGTCGTGGGGTTGGGGGACGGGCTGAAGTCAGTAGAAGCGGACTCGGCCGACGACGCTCGTCATTACGCGGTCGTGACCAAGTCGTCGAAAACCCAGAGCACGTCCTTCCAATCGCTGAAGCCCGGCGAGGCGAAGGTGCTCGATGGCCCGTTCGAGTGGATCGGGGTGAAGTCGAAGTACTTCCTGGTGGCGGCGCTGGCGCTGGAGGACCCTCGGCCGAAGTTCGCCGGCAGTATCGCGGTGGGCGGTGCGCGCTCCGGCGGGGGCCACGCGACTCCTCGCGCCGCCGTGTCGGTCACGCTGCCCGTGCCGTCCGCGGGCGACTTCCGCTACGACGTATACGCCGGCCCGCTCGAATACCGCCGCCTCGCCCGCATCGGGCACGACCTCGACGACGCTAACCCGTACGGCGGCTTCTTGCGCTCGGTGATCCAACCCGTCTCGAACCTGGTCGTGAACATTCTGTTGTGGATGCACGAGCAGCTGCACCTGGCGTACGGCTGGGTGCTCGTCATCTTCGGCATTCTGGTGCGCGTGCTGCTCTGGCCCCTGAATCAGCGGGCGATGGAGTCGAGTATCCGGATGCAGGGGGCGGCGCCGCTCATCAAGACGACACAAGAGAAGTACAAGGACGAGCCGGAGCGGTTGCAGCGGGAGATGATGAAGATCTACCGCGAGCACCAGGTGAACCCGTTGGGCGGCTGTCTCCCGATGCTGCTGCCGATGCCGGTGCTGTTCGCGCTGTTTTTCGTGTTCGCCAACACGATCGAGTTCCGCGGAGTGCCGTTTCTCTGGCTGCCAGACCTGTCGCGCGCTGACCCCTACTACATCATCCCGCTCATGATGGGGCTGTCGATGTTCGTGCTCTCGAAAGTGGGGCAGATCGGCGTACCGCCGAACCCGCAGTCCACCACGATGCTCTATTTCATGCCGATCTTCATGACGGTGCTGTTTCTGCGGTTCGCGTCCGGACTGAATCTGTATTACGCGGTGTCGAACATCTTCAGCATCCCGCAACAGTACCGCATCGCGCAGCGCCGCTTGCGGCAGCAGGGCCGGCAGACCTAGGGGAAGAGGGACGGTGTTGTCGGATCCCATCGTGGCGCTCGCCACGCCGCCGGGGCGGTCTGCGCTCGCTGTGATCCGTCTCTCCGGGTCAGGAACCTTCACGGTTGCCGGGCGGTGTCTCCGTCCGTTCCCCGACACGCCGCGCACCGTGACGCGGTCGCGCCTCGCGCATCCCACCACTGGCGAGCTGATCGACGAGCCGCTCGTCGTCCGTTATGCGGAGCCGCGCTCCTACACCGGCGAAGACGTGGTGGAGGTATTCGCCCACGGTGGACTTCTGGTGCCGGCCGATGCGGTCGCGGCGTTCGTCGCTGCGGGCGCGCGGCTCGCCGAGGCCGGCGAGTTCACGCGCCGCGCGGTCGTGAACGGCAAGCTGGACCTGTTGCAGGCCGAAGCGACCGCGGACTTGATCGACGCCGGGTCCCCTGCGCAGCGCCGCCGCGCGCTGCAGCAGCTCGACCGCGGTTTGTCCCATCGCCTTGAGGCGCTGCGCGCCGAACTGCTCGAGCTCGAGGCGCTGCTCGCCTACGACATCGACTTTCCCGAAGAGGACGAAGGGCCGGTCTCCGCGGAGCGCGTGGAGCGGGCGTGGTGTGTGGTCCGCGACCGGCTCGCCCAGCTGCTCGCGACCGCGCCGGAAGGCGAGCGGCTGCGGGAGGGGGCGCTGCTGGTGATCGCGGGGCCACCCAACGCCGGGAAGTCGTCGCTCTTCAACGCGCTGCTGGGACGCGAGCGCGCCATCGTGACCGAGATCCCCGGGACTACCCGGGACGCGATCGAGGCCACGGCGGTGATCGAAGGGTTTCCGTTTCGGCTCGTGGACACGGCGGGGCTGCGCGAGAGCGATGAGCGGGTGGAGCGGCTGGGGATCGAGGTCTCCCGACGATACCTCGGCGCCGCGGACCTGATCGTGTTCTGCGAAGCGGGGGATGAGGGACGAGGGACGGGGGACGGCGACGACCGCGACGACTTCCTCGCAGCGTGTAGCGCACCGGTCATCATGGTGCGGACGAAGGCGGATCTCTTACCCGTCCCCCGTCCCCCGTCCCCCGTCCCTCTTGTGTCCGCGTTGACCGGCGAAGGGCTCGACACTCTCAAGCGCCGTCTCGCCGAGGCCGCGTTTGGGCGTCTGCTCGCTGGAGGAGACGTCGAGCCCGTTGTGACGCGCGCCCGCCACCGCCTCGCTCTCGAGCGCGCGCTCGACGAGGTCGACGGCTTCCGCGCGGCGCGGGCCCAGGGAGTCGAGGCGGCCGCCGCGGCGACGCACCTCCGCGCCGCGGTCACCGCGCTCGACGAGCTGATCGGCGTCGTGACGCCCGACGACGTCCTCGCGCGTGTGTTCGCGACCTTCTGCGTCGGGAAGTGACCGCGCGCCGTCGGCGCGGTCGGGAAGCAGCTCGCCCCGCGCGGCGGGCCCGCTCAGGAACCGGTCGAGCAGGCGGTAGCCGTGCTCGGTGAGCACGGACTCGGGATGGAACTGCAGCCCGATCACGGGATGGCGCGCGTGCGCGATCGCCATGATCTCGCCGTCCTCGGCGGTCGCGGTGACTCGCAGTTCCTGGGGCAGTCTCTCGCGCGCGACCACGAGCGAGTGATACCGAGCCGCCCGGAACGGATTGGGCAGCCCAGTGAAGATGCCGCGGCCGTCGTGCCGGATCTCGGAAGCTTTGCCGTGCATCGGCCGCGCCGCCCGCACGATCGCGGCGCCGTACGCCGCCGCGACGCACTGGTGCCCGAGACACACACCGAGGATCGGCGTCGTGGCCCGAAACCGCCGGATCACCTCAGTCGAGATCCCCGCTTCGGCGGGCGAGCGCGGACCCGGCGAGATGATGATGTGCGACGGCCCGAGCGCCGCGATCTCCTTCAGCGTCGTGGCGTCGTGGCGCCGCACGACGGCTTCCTCCCCCAGCTCGCGTACGTAGCGCGCCAGGTTGTGGACGAACGAGTCGTAGTTGTCGATCAGCAGGATCATGGCGCGAGCGCGGCGATCCAGCCGCGGGCTTTGTCGAGCGTTTCCGCGTACTCTTTCTCGGGATCCGAATCGGCGACGATCCCGCCGCCGGCCTGAAAGAAGACCTCGTCGCCCAACACAACGCAGGTCCGGATCGCGATGCTCGTGTCGAGGGCGCCGGTCACGCTCCAGTAGCCGATCGCGCCGCAGTAGACGCCGCGCGCCGTGGGCTCGAGCTCCGCGATGACCTCCATGGCCCGCACCTTGGGCGCGCCCGTGACGGACCCGCCGGGGAACGCCGCGCGCACGAGGTCCGTCGCGTCGCGCTCGAGGGCGAGATCCCCCACGACCGTGGACACGAGGTGCTGCACCGTGGCGTACCGCTCCACGGTGAACAGTTCCGGGGCGCACACCGTCCCCGCCATGCACACGCGCGACAGGTCGTTCCGCAGGAGATCCACGATCATCACGTTCTCGGCGCGATCCTTGTCGCTCGTCGCGAGTTCCACGGCGAGCGCGGCGTCGTCCTCGGGGCCCGCCCCGCGGGGCCGCGTCCCCTTGATCGGCCGCGCTTCCACCTGGCCGTCCGCCACCCGGAGGAACCGCTCCGGTGACGAGCTCGCGACGACGTGGTCGCCGCAATCGAGATAGGCGGAGAATGGGGCCGCATTGCGGGAGCGCAGTCGGCGGTACAGTGCCAGCGGCGTCCCGATCAGGGGTGACTGGAGTCGCTGTGACAGGTTCGCCTGGAAAATGTCCCCCGCGAATGTGTATTCGATCACGCGCGCCACCGCGTCGAGATAGCCGTCGCGGGTGAAGGTCGAGCGAACGCCTGGTACGCCGGGGACGGGGTACGTTGGGGCGGATACGCGGACCGGCGGACCGGCGGGCCGTGAACGCGCCCCGTCCGGCCGTCCGCCCGTGCGCCCGTCCGCGAGCCGCGCTCGCACGAACGCGAGCCTCCCGGCTGCGCGCTCGACTCGAGCCGTCCCGCGCTCGGGGAGCCCGGTCGCGATGATCCACGCGCGCCGCCCGGCATGGTCCCAGGCGATGACCCAGTCGTACAGGCCGAGCACGGCATCGGGAACGGGGAGGCCGGGATAGCGAGGTCGCGGGAGGCGCTCGAGCGTCGCGCCCCAGTCGTATCCTAGGTATCCAGCCACGCCGCCCTGGAAGGGCGGCAGGCCGGGGACCGCTGCGGCGGCGTGAAGCCCGAGCAGGCGTTGTGCGGCGGCGAGCGGATCACCGGAGGCGGGGGTCCAGTCCCCAGTGGCCTGGGTCCACTGCTGGGTGTGCGCCCCAGTGGTGCGAATCAGGGCCGGCGGGTCCGCCGTGAGGAACGAGTAGCGCCCCAGCTTCTCGTGCCGCGTGGCGCTATCGAAAAACAGCAGGAAAGGCAGTCCCTCGAACCGCGCGCACGTCTCGAGCGGGTCGGGCGGCGGTGACAGCTCCTCGACGAGCGGGAGCATGTCGCTCACCGCGCGTCGCCGGGCCGCACGAACTTGTTCGGTGTCCCTTCGAGCGCGCCGCCCTGCGGCCGCCACAGCGCGGCGTCCTCGATCTTTCGAGCGAGCTCAAAGTCCTTGTCGGTGATCCCGCCGGCGGCGTGGTTGTTGACCTTCACGGTCACCTGACCCCACGACACCGCGAGGTCCGGGTGGTGGTACGCGGCCTCGGCGATGTACCCGATGGCGTTCACGAGCATCAGGGTGGTCGGCCAGCCGTCGGTCTGGTAGGTCCGGCAGATCATGCCGCCTTCGAGCCACCACCCGGGGAGTGCGTGGAGCTTGTCCCGGATCTCGGCGTCGCTGTAGGTGCGCTCCTTGGTCTTCGGCATGATCGTCTCCCTCGGGGCTACGTCACCGCGCCGCCGTTGATCACGAGCATCTGTCCCGTGATGTAGCTCGCCGCGTCGGAGGCGAGGAACACGGCAGCGGCGGCGATCTCCTCGGGATGGGCCCAGCGCTTGAGCGGAATCGCGTCCGTGATCCGCGCCTTGACCGCGGGGTCGAGCTCCGCCCCGTACGCGGTCTCCACCCAGCCCGGTCCCAGTACGTTCACGCGGATGTGCGGGGCGACAGTGCGCGCCAGCGCGCGACTGAAGCTGTACACGCCGCCCTTCGCGGCGCAGAAGATCTCGGCGTATTCCCCCTTCGTGCCGCCGCCGAGCACGTGGTCCCAGGCCATGTTGAGGATCGTCCCACCGGTTTCCTGTCGTCGCATCAGCTCGACCGCCGCCCACGAGGCGAGCACCGTCCCCCGCAGATCTACCGCCAGGACGCGATCGAGCTTCTCTGCCCAGGAGAGTCGGGTCGCCGCCCCCGTGAGGATGTCGGCCCCGGCGTTGTTGATCCACACGTCCACGCGCCCGAACGCCGCCTGGGCGCCGCGCGCGAGGGCCGTGACGTCGGCAGGCTCGGCGACGTCCGCGCGCAGCACTTCCGCCCGCCGCCCGAGGCCGCGGACCGCGTCAGCCGTTCCCTCGGCGCCTGCCTGGTTGCCGTGGTATGTGAGGGCCACGTCCGCGCCTGACCCCGCGCACGCGAGCGCGATGGCCCGGCCGATCCCGCTCGACGCCCCCGTGACGAGGACAACTTGGCCCGCGAGCGACACCTCCCCGCCCGCCCGGGCACGCTCGGCAGGCGCGGGTCGCGCGGCCGCTCCCTCTGTACTCTGTTTGGACACGGTATCTCCCGGACCGTAACCTACCGGACCCTTCGCGGGCGCCACAAGGCGCCCTCAGCCCTCGCGCACCGTACGTCGCTGCTGCGGGATTGGGCTCTGGGCGAGCGCGTCGCCCAGCTTTTCCAATTCGTTCGGGGTGAGGACCACGGAGTCCATGCCGGCGGGGAGAGCGCGCAGGTAGGCGGGATCCAGCGCTTTGGGTTGGTCGCCCATGGCGGCCTTGATGAGCACGATGCGCCGGGCGCCGACGACGCCGGCGATCCACGCGGCAACATTGTCGCTCGAGGCGTCCCACGTGTGGGGCAGGGGATCTACAGTCCGCAGCCAGCGGTACGGAGCGAGCACGGGGATGCTGCCCGCGTCGAGCGCCGCCTCGATCTCGGGCGGCTGCTCCACCAGGACCGCACCCGTCGTGCGCTCCACGAGGGCGTGCGCATATTGGTCCATGCCGAGGGCCGCCATCCAGTGGGCGGCGTCGACGCCGATCTTGAGGCGACGCAGCAGCTCGCGAACTGCCTGCTCGAACGGGCCGCCCCCGGGAACCACCAGCACCCGGCGCCCCCGCCCGAAGGCCGCCAACGCGCCGGTGACGAGCTCGAAGGCGCCCGCCCGGCTCAGCACCCCGCCTCCCACCTTGACGACCGTCTCGACGGTCACCCGAGCGACTCGCGATATGTGGCGGCCTGACCGAAGTTCTCCTCGATCTCGACCTCGATCACCCGCAGCGCCACGGCGCCGCCGGCGGTCCGCTCGAGCTCGCTGCGGGCGCGGCGGGCGAGGTACTGCGCGAGCATCTCCACGGTGGTGTTGGGGATGGGCAGCAACGCGCAGTCGGCTTTCGGGAACACGTAGCGCGCCTTGCCCTCGTACGCCACGGCGACGGTGTCGCCCTGCTCTCGAACCTGGAGCTTGGGGTGCTCGAGCGGCAGCAGCACCCGGTGATCGAGCTCGTCGGTGAGCCTCCGCATCAGGTGCTTCAGCTCGGCGAAGTCGAAGACGTAGTGGGCTTCGGGGTCGAGGCCGCCTTCGACCACGACGCGGGTGCGGTAGTTATGCCCGTGCAACCGCTCGCAGCGGTGACCCGGGAAGATGATGAAGTGCGCGGACGCGAACACGAGGTTGTCGTTCGTGACCGCCACCCTGAACTCGTTACGCTCCGGCATGGCCCCTTTCGCCGTGCTCACGGCGGCGGCTCGTCGCCCGTCGCCGTGCGCCACACCTCGTCAGCCAGCCACTCGAGCCGCTGCTGCGCGTAGTCCAACTCGGCCGACGTCATCGCCTTGGCGCGCCGGGCGACGTCCCGCGCGTGCGTCAACAGATCGTCCAGCACCTCGCGCAACGGCCGGTTGGTCCTCCGCTCCACGCGCGGCTTCGGGCTCATGCCGTCTGCATTCCCAGCGCCCGCTCGTCCGCCTTCTGAAAGTCGGGTGCCGCCGCCCGGACCGCCGACGCGATCCCCGCTTCTGCAAGATACGGCTCCACCAGACGCAGCCCGAGGTAGTACCCGGACCGCTCCGGCAGCACTTTGCCCCCGGCGAGCCGGGCCGTGGCGCGCGTCCCACCCGAGAGGTAGCGCAGCCGGAGCCCGAGGCCGCGCTGGTCCAGTTCCGGGGCGACGACCCGTCGCAGGAACGCGTCGAGCTCGCGGCAGCGCCGAAACTGGCGCCGCGCGTAGCCGAAGTACTCCCACGGCTCGAAGCCGGGCGCCGCCGCCTGGGCGGCCGCGACCGCCGCGCCCTCGTTCACCAGCAGCTCGCGCAGCGTCGCCCGGCTACCTGTGTCCCAATAGTCGTAGGAGCCCCGCAGCTCCGCGACTAGGCGTCGCAGGTCGGCGCGGCTGGTCGGGGACGTGTAGCGGATCGCGTGCGCCGCTTCGTGCGCGATCCACAGCGACAACAGGTGCGGTGCGAGGCCCAGCCCGTAGGTGTGGGGATTGGCGCGCCCGGTGAAATGCTCGAGGCACACGAACGCGATACCCCGGCCGCCGACCACGAGCTCGCCGGCGTTCGCCGCACCGACCCCGACCATGAGATACAGGTCCAC
>QHTZ01000043.1 GCA_003221005.1 Gemmatimonadota bacterium | reverse complement strand
GGCGTGCCCGGCCACCTGCGGTTCGGGTACGGCGACGAGCTGCAGCACTTTCAGGAGGCGTTGGCGGAGACGGAGCGCGGCCTGAAGCGCATCTTCGCGGACTGACAGGCTCGCGGGGCGGGCATCCGCTAGCGAGATTGGTGGCGACCCGAGGTCCGGGAAACTCTAGGGTTGGGAACGCGCCTGCGACTCGTCGACTTCCTGGGGTTCACGCCCCTGGCGCACCGCCCGCCGCTGCCGCGGCGCTGGTGGGTGTACTGCGCCGTCGCCTACCTCGCGCCGAGCCTCGTGCTCCAGTTCGTGGCGTCGGAAGAAGTGCCGTACCGCGATTTGATCTGGCTGCTGACGCTAGTCCCCGCCTATCTATTGTCGCTCACGTACGGCCTACGTGGCGCGGTCGCGGGGCTCGTCATGGGCACGGTGCTGTTTCGGTGGGGTGGCTGTCGGAGCAGCTGCACGAGTTCTACAACCGCGCGATCCAGGGGGAGCGGGTGGCCGTGATCAGCCAGCTGGCGGTGGCGATGCGGCACGAGGTGAACAACGCCCTCGCCACCATCCTCGCGGAAGGTCAGCTCCTCGAGCAGGACGCCCGCATCACCCATCCCGAGGATCAGGCGTCGCTCGAGAGCATCATGAAGATGACGCGTCGCATCCGCGACAGCATGGACAAGCTCGTGAATGTCTCTCACGCGCCGGTGACGGAGTACGTGGATGGGGTGAAGATGATCGATTTGGAGAAGGTGAAAGACAGAGGTCAGACATCAGACATCAGAGGTCAGGCTGACGTCTGATGTCTGACGTCTGTCTTTCAGTGCAGCACTGCATGGAATAGCAGATAGCTCAAGCCCCCGATGCCCGCGGCCGCGGGAATCGTGAGGACCCACGCCCACACGATCTGTCCCGCCAAGCCCCAACGCACCGCCGAGAGCCGCTGCGCGGCGCCCACGCCCGAGATGGCGCCCGTGATCGTGTGCGTCGTGCTGACGGGGATGCCGAAATGCGACGCGACGAACAGCGTGATCGCCCCGCTCGTCTCCGCGCAGAAGCCGCCGAACGGCGTGAGCTTGGTGAGCCGCTGCCCCATCGTCCGCACGATGCGCCACCCCCCCGACATCGTGCCCAACCCCATGGCCGCACCGCACAGCACCACGACCCACGCGGGGATCGCGTCCGCCGAGCTGAGGTGCAGGGCGCGTATCGGAGAGTCGACGAAGAGCGGCTGGATCGCCGGGGCGGCGAGCAGGCCGACGATGATCCCCATCGTCTTCTGCGCGTCGTTCGTGCCGTGGCCGAGCGAGTACGCGGCCGCCGAGGCCATCTGGAGCACGCGGAACGTGCGGTCCACCCGCCGCGGCAGGGAGCGCCGCAGCACCCAGGAGAGCGCCACCGTCAGGAACAGCGCGAGGCACAGACCCATCACCGGTGCCACCACGATGAACACGAGCGTCTTGATCCACCCCGCCTCGATGATCGCCCCGAAGCCCGCCTTGGCCACGGCGGCGCCGGCGTAGCCGCCGATCAGCGCGTGTGACGACGACGTGGGGAGCCCGCCCCACCAGGTGATCAGGTCCCAGATGATGGCGCCGAGCAGGCCGCTCAGCGTCACCGTCGCGTCCACGATGGAGATGTCGATCATCCCTTTCCCGATCGTCTTCGCGACCGCGGTGCCGAACAGGAACACGGCGATGAAGTTGAATGCCGCGGCCCAGATGACCGCGAACCCGGGCGAGAGGACGCGGGTGGACACGACGGTGGCGATCGAGTTGGCCGCGTCGTGGAACCCGTTGATGAAATCGAAGGCGAGCGCGACGACGATGATCGCGATCACCCCGGCCACGGAGGCGTGCATCAGGCGTGCTTCAGGGTGATCGACTCGAGCACGTTGGCCACGTCCTCCGCCTCGTCGAGAGTGCGCTCGAGGTTGTCGTAGATCTCCTTCCACTTGATGACCTCGAGGGCGTCCCGCTCCGTGGCGAACATGCGGCCGAGCGCGTCGTGGTAGATCGCGTCGCCCTCCTCCTCGAGCCCCTTCGCCTCGACGCAGAACCGCATGACGTCGTCGCCCTTCTTGAGGCGGCCCACCGCCTCGGCGAGCACGCGTACCATGCGCTGGATGACCTCGGCGAGGAGCTTCACGCCCTCGGGCGCGGGGCCGAGCCCGAAGATCTGCGAGCGCCGCGCCGTGCCGTCCATCGTGTCCATCACGTCGTCCAGATCGGAGGCGAGCTTGTGAATGTCCTCGCGGTCGAGCGGCGTGATGAACGTGCGGTCGAGCCGGTTCACCACCTCGTGCGTGACCTGGTCGGCCTCGTGCTCGAGCCGCTTGATCGCCTCGACGTGAGGCTTGCGGCGCTCGGGCGGCGCGTCGAACAGTTCGCGCAGGTGGCGCGCGGCCTCGGTGTTGCGCTCGGCGACGGCGACGAACAGATCGAAGAACTTCTCTTCACGGGGCAGCAGGCGCACGGCACGGCCCTCGGGTTGGAGGAATCGCTGCCCGAAAACATAGCGGCCGGGGGCGCGAGCAACTAGGTTAGTCCCGCGACGCATGGCGAGCACGACACAGCCTCAGACGGAATTCGTCCGGGCGATCTCCCGGCTCGACGCCACCGCCCTCGTGGTCGGCTCGATGATCGGGTCGGGGATTTTCATCGTCTCGGCCCAGATCCTCCGCGACGTGCACGCACCCGGGCTGCTGCTGCTCGTCTGGGGGCTGTCGGGGCTGGTGACGTTGATGGGCGCGCTCAGCTACGGCGAGCTCGCGGCGATGTTCCCGCGGGCGGGCGGTCAGTACGTGTACCTGCGGGAGGGGATCTCGCCCCTGTTCGGGTACCTGTACGGCTGGACGCTGTTCGTCGTCATCCAGACGGGCACCATCGCCGCGGTGGCGGTGGCGTTCGCGCGGTTCACCGCGGTGCTCTTCCCTGCTCTCGCCCCGGACGTCTTCCTCGGCGGCACAATCGCGTTTCCCCAGCCGATCGGCCCGATCACGGTCGGCCTGTCGCCCCAGCGGCTGCTCGCGATCGCCTCTGTGGTGGTGCTCACGTGGGTCAACGTCCGGGGGGTGAAGACCGCCGCCTTTATCCAGACGACGCTCACCGCGATCAAGACGGCGGCGCTCGCCGCCCTCATCCTGCTGGGGCTCACGGTCGGCCGCAACGCCGCGGCAATCGCCGCGAACTTCGGCCCCGACTTCTGGCCCGCGGGCGGGCTCACCGCGGCCCTCTTGCCGGTGCTCGGGGCCGCCATGGTCGGCTCCCTGTTCTCGATGGACGCGTGGAACAATGTGGGCTTCGCGGCGGGTGAGCTCGAAGAGCCGACCCGGGACCTCCCGTTCGCGATGGCGGCCGGCGTCCTCACCGTCACCGTGCTCTATCTGCTCGCAAACGTCGCCTACCTGCATGTGCTCCCGGCGCGCGACATCGCGAGCGCGCCTCAGGACCGGGTCGCCACCGCAGCGCTGCAGGTGATCCTGGGCAACGCCGGACTCTACGTCATGGCGGTCGCGATCATGATCTCGACGTTTGGCTGCAACAACGGGCTGATCCTGTCGGGAGCGCGTGTCTACTACGCGATGTCGCGCGACGATCTGTTCTTCCGGTCGGCGGGCGCGCTGCACCCGCGGTATCGGACGCCCGCCGTCGCGCTCGTCGTCCAGGCGGTGTGGACCAGCATGCTGTGCCTCTCCGGGACGTACAGCCAGCTGCTCGAGTTCGTGATCTTCGCGGCGCTGCTGTTCTACATGCTCACGGCCGTCGGGCTGTTCGTGCTGCGGCTCAAGCGACCGGGCGCGCCGCGCCCGGTGCGGGTGCCCGGATACCCCTGGCTCCCGGCGGCCTATCTCGCTCTCAACGGTCTGATCGCGCTCGCCCTGCTGGTCGAGAAGACCACCTACAGCGGGCTCGGCCTGCTGTGCGTGCTCCTCGGTGTGCCGGTCTATTTCATCTGGCGGGCGGTGACGGGGGCGGGGGGGGCGGGGGGGGCGGGGGGGGCGCAAACTTCGGGTAGTCACCCAGGAGCTTGATCTCCGCTCCCTGCGACCGCAACGCAGCGAGCACCGCTTGCATCGCAGGGTCCGCGATCCGCCCCTCCACATCGAGATAGAAGAGATACTGCCACGGCGTTGCCCGGTCGGGGCGGCTTTCGAGCTTGGTGAGGTTCAGGCCCTTCTCGGCGAACGGCGCGAGCGCGTGCGCCAGCGTACCCGGCCGGTGCGGCAGCCGCAGGCGTAGGGTTGTCTTCGCCGGGGCTTCAGGCGCTGGAGGCGCCGGCTCCCGGCCCACCAGCAGGAACCGCGTCTGGTTGTGTGGCTCGTCCTCGATCCGCTCGACCAGGACGTCGAGGCCGTAGCGGCGCGCGGCGAGCGCGCCGGCGACGGCGCCCACCGTGCGCTCGTTGCGGCGCGCGACCTCCGCCGCCGCACCCGCCGTATCGTAGAACGCCACGACCTCCACGTCCGCCAACCCGGAGAGGAAGCGCTCGCACTGCGCCAGCGCGACGGGATGGGAGAGCACGCGCCGCAGCGTGTCGCGGGCCGCGCCACGCACGGCGAGCAGGCAGTGATGCACGGGGCTCACGACCTCCCCCACGATCGCGAGCCCCGAGTCGGCGATCAGATCGAAGTTGGTCGCGATCGACCCCACGAGTGAGTTCTCGATCGGCAGCAGTCCGTAGCGCGCGCGGGACTCGAGCACCGCGGCGGCGACGTCGCGGAACTCGCGACAGGGGAGCGATGCGGCGTCGGGGTGCAGCAGGAAGAGCGCCTCCTCGCTATAGGCGCCGGGCTCGCCCTGGAAGGCTATCCGATTGTTCAGCATCGGGTTACACTAACCGGCAGCAACCCTTGCCGATAGTGGGCTTCGGGATATATTCGGGTGCACTATTTCCCGAACGCCAATGCCCTTGCACGAGCCGCAGCCGCGCCCGTCCCCCTTCCCTCGTCCCCCGTCCCCACGGCCCGGTTGCCCCGACTGCGGGGCGCATCTCGTGCGTCAAGCGGGTTGCCTCGTGTGTCCGCAGTGCGGGTGGGCGAGGTGCGGCTAGAGAGGCGACGGAATGACGGAACGACGGAAGGACGGAACGTTGGGCCAGGAGCAGCGGGAGTTGACGTTGCCCGTGATCGACGTTCCGTCCTTCCGTCCTTCCGTCGCCTTGCCGGTCCTCGATCAGCGTCTCCGCGGCACGAAGTTCGTTTCCCTCGCGCCCAAGTCGATCCTGAACTCGCCGCAAGCCACCGGGATGGATTTCTGGTCCATCAATCCGTACGTGGGGTGCGAGTTCGGCTGCACGTATTGCTACGCGCGCTACGCGCACCGCTACGTGGTGGAGCGGGCCCACGACCAGAGACGCCTGAGCGACGAGGAATTCCGCGAATTCCGCGGTCCCGGAGGGTGGGAGGCTTTCGAGCGCCGGATTTTCGTCAAGGAGAACGTGCTCAGCGCGCTCGATGCCGACCTGCGGCGGTACTTTCGATCGGCCCACCCGGCGAACCGCCAACCCGCCCCGCTCGTGATCGGGACAGCCACCGATCCCTATCAGCCCGCCGAGCGGCGCTTCCGCGTGACGCGGGCGATCCTCGAGCGGCTGGCCGCCTGCGAGGGCCTCTCGGTCGGCATCATCACGAAAAGCCCACTCGTGACGCGAGACTGCGACGTGCTGCGGCGGCTCGCCGCCCGCTCGGACCTCGAGGTGTACGTCTCCCTGATCACGGTGGACGCCGCGCTCATCCGCAAGATGGAGGTGCGCTCGCCGCTACCCGCGACGCGGCTGCGGGCGTTGCGGCGGCTCACCGCCGCCGGGATCAACGCGGGATTGATCGTGGCTCCGGTCCTCCCGGGATTGACGGACGATGTTTCCCACCTGGAAGCGCTCTTCCAGGCGGCCCGGGAGGCCGGCGCCAGGTTCGTGCACGCCGGGCCGCTGCGGCTGTACGCCGGCGTGCGGGACCGCTTTCTCCCGGTGCTCCAGACAGAGTTCCCGCACCTCGTGGAGCGGTACTCCCGGGCGTACGCGCGGCACTCGAGCGCGCCGCGTGAGTACGCCGCGGCGCTCGACGCCCGCGTGCGCAGGCTCCAGGCGAAGTTTGGGTTCCCGGTGAACCACGGGATGCGGGACCGCTATCGCGCGACGCGGCCCGCGTCGCAGGCCGAGCTGGCGCTCTAGCCGCCGCGAGCCTGCACCCACGCCTCGACCACGGCGCGGATCGTGCCCGGCGCGTTGCCCTCGGCACGGTTGTTGACGTGAATCAAGGCCTCGGCGCCTCGTCCCACGGCTTCCGACATGAGCCGTAGCAGGTCCGCCCGCAGCTCGGGAAGCACTTCGCGGACCCGATCGTAGGGCTCGAACGCGCGGACCGCGTCCCCGTACTTCCGGCCCGGCTTCATAAGGGCGCGGGCTACGGTAAAACCGCCGGCGAACGTCCAGGGCAGATCGAGCTGCGCGCCGATCGGCGGCATCTCGGTCCACGAGTTGAACACGTGGGCGACTCGATGCCGCCGCAGCACCTCCCCGTGGAGCTCGCTGAGCAGCTGCCGGTTGCGGAGCTCGACCGCGTAGCGAAAGTCCTGCGGGAGCTTGCTGAAGAAGCCGTCCAGCCACTCGGCCCACTGCTGGGCGCTCGGCAGGTCGGGTCCGCGCATCGCCTGGAACTGAAACACGAAATAGGGCGTCTGGCCGCGGAACGCCCGCGCATACGGCGCGAGCACGGCGTCCTTGAACAGCGGCGCGCTCAGGAAGTCCGGATTCTGCCTGCCAGCCAGGTCCCCCCAGCGCGGGTCGCGGATGAAGCGCCGCGCGGTGATGCGGTCCCACACCTTGATCACGCACGCGAACCCCGGCGGCAGCACGCGCGCATACGAGGCGAGCACGTCTTCGGACGGCCGATCGTAGAACCCGCTGTTGATCCCGACCGTCCGGAACAGCGGATACCCCGTGTATTCCTCGAGGCGCCGCCGCGGCTGCGCGCCCGCGTAGTGACGGTGGTAGACGTCGCCGGCCCACCCGTCGCACGCCCACGTGGACGTGCCGAACTTGATGTTGGGCGGCAGCGCGGCGGCGAGCGCGGCGAGCTCCGGTCGCGGCGGCTGAACGGCCATGTCCCGCTACCGGCCGGCCGCGAGCGCCGTGGCCAGCGCGCGGATCGTGCCAGGCGCGTTTCCCTCGGCCCGGTTGTTGACGAGGACCAGCGCCTCGAGATGGCGGCTCGTCGCCTCGACGATCAGCCGCACCAGGTCCTGCCGCAGCTCCGGGAGCGGCTCGCGGATCCGGTCATACGGCTCGAACAGCTTCACCGCGTCCGCGTAGGCGCGCCCGGGCCGCAGCAGGGCGCCGGCCACCGTGAAATTGGCCGGGAACACCCACGGCAGCTCGAGCTGCGCGCCGATCGGCGGCATCTCGGTCCAGGAATTGAACACGTGCGCCACGCCGTGACGCCCGAGCACCGCACCGTGCAGCGGATCGAGCAGCTCGGGGTTGCGCAGCTCGACGGCGTACCGGAAGTCGCGCGGCAGCTGGCCGAGAAACCTGTCCAACTCCTCGGCCCAAGCGCCGGGGGCGGGCAGGTCCTTCCCCCGCATTGACTGGAACTCGAACACGAAACACGCCGCGTGATCGCGGAACGCGCGAGCGTAGGGACCCAGCACCGCCTCCTTGAAGAGGTCGGCGTTCAGGAAGTCGGGGTTGCGTTGTCCCGCGAGATTGCCCCAGCGCCCGTCCTGGTTCAAGCGCCGGGCGGTGATGCGATCCCACACCTTGCTGACGCAGGGAAACTCGGCAGGCAGCGATCTCGCGTACGCGGCGAGTACTTCCTCCGAGGGTGGATCGTAGAACGCGCTGTCGATGCCGACGGTGCGAAACAGCGGGTAGCGGGCGTACTCTTCGAGCCGGTTGGCTGGTTGGGCCCCGCGGTAGTCACGACGGTAGACCTCGCCGGTCCAGCCGTCATAGGTCCAAGTGGACGTGCCGAACTTGATGTTGGACGGGACGCGACTGCCGAGCGCCACCAAATCGGAGGACGGTGGCGGCAGCGCGGCGACGTCGTCGAAGAGACCTGGTTGACTGCGGCCGGACATGAGCAGTCGAAATATACCGACGAGGTCTTGGCGCTATCCCCCTAGAAGCTCAGCGTCGTCCCGAGGCCGAGGTGGATCCGAGTCACGTGCGCATCCTGCGCCACGACGAACGACCCCTCTTTGTTTTCCAGTCCGAGGTTGTGGCTGTACACTGTGACGTCGCCGCGAAACCCCCAATCGAGCCCGCCCACGCCCCGCACGGGAATGAACTCGAGTCCAGCGCCCACGTGCCAGGTGTTCGGTAGCAGATTGTTGAACAGGGCGGCCCGGCCCACCCAGCGCGAGCTGCCGTCTCCCAGAAGCTGCCCGTTGAATTTCGCGTCGGTCACGCGATACCAGCTGCGCCCGTATCCGGCCTTCACGAACGGCTGCAGGCCGCCCAGCGCGATGTTGTAGCGGAGGCTGCCGGTGTATTCCCACATCTCGAGGTTGGCGCTGAGGGGAAGGCGCCCGGGGACCGTGCTCACGGCTACGTCCGCGCGCAGCGCGCCGTGCGAATGCCGCAATGTGTTCTCGCTCACGAACCGGCGACCGAGAAAGAGGCTGATCCCATAGTAAGGGGGCGACACGCGGTCCACGTCGGGGGGCGACACGTTCACTGAGAACGTGTCGGACGCCGCGAGCGCCGCCACTTGTGTCAGAAACGGCACGGCGGTCTCCGGAAATCCGAGGAGATTCAGGAACGCCTTCGGCACCGTGACTGAGGAGACCCCGATAGGCACGCCGATAAACCGGAATGGAACCTCTTCGGAGCCGAAGAACGCCGGGTGGGCGTGGCGGTTGCTGGCGCGGATCGGGGCGGTGACCAGCCGGAAAGCGAGGTCGAACGGCGGCAGGGTCACGAGCGTGGGCAGCGTAAGGTTGAAGAATCCCCATCCCGTCCAGTAGTTGTCCTGCTGGCTGGCCGGAAAAAACGAGGCCAGGCGGTGCGGGCGATAGCGCTCGAAACCCGCCGCCGCCCCGGCGCGGTTCCACCCGCCGTTGAACGGGGGTGCGAGGATCGAGGTATTTCCGGTCTCGGCGTAGCGCACGATTCCGGCGAAGGGGGATCGGGTCGCCGGGTACCCGAAGCGGATCGGCAGCACAAGCCACGCCCAGTCCCGGCGCGCCTTTGGATCCGTCCGCACGAGCTGCAGCACCAGCTCCCAGTCGGGGATGATCTCGAGCCGCTCCGGATTGTCGAGGCGGACGACCTTGTCCGCCTCAGACGAAGTGGACTCGGGGGGCGCGCGGAAGATGTCCCAGCGGGTGCTCACCAGCTCGCCGGTATTCTGTGGCCCCACGTCCTTGTACAGGCCGGGGAACGGGTAGGACCCGTGACTCGCGCGGCCGAGCCGGCTGGGACTGGCGATGAGCTGCTGCAACCCGCGGTTGTCCCCACCGATGAACACGATCGGGTGCAAATTGAGCTTCGTCTCCGCCTCGTCGAGGTACGCCTGGCGCCGAATCTGCCGCCACACCTCGCGCTCTCCCACCCGCTCCTGCCGCAGCCCCTTCATCTGTCGCTCCCACTCCGCGGGAGGGGCATAGACGTCGGGCGTCATGTAGTCAGAGCTGAACACCCAGTGGTGGAAGTAGTACTCCACCCGGCGAATGATCAGCTCCTCGGGTGCGGCCGGCGCTTCGAGTACCCGTGACATCACGGCCGCGGCCAACGGCTCCGTGCCTTGCCCGCGCGGAGTGACCACCACGTTCAGGTGCTCCCAGTCTCCCTCGTGGACGTTACCGGCATCGTTGTAGGGGTAGAAAAACCAGTACTGGAGGACGAGCTCGTAACGCGGCAGCTCGAAGCCCGTGCCGCGCACCTCACTTACGAAGGGGTGCACGAACGACTTTGCAAAGCCGAGGTACTTGCGAGCGATCGAGCCGCGTACGCTCCCCTCGAACTCCCGGTTCCACGACGCCGGGTCCTGTCCGGGAAAATCGAAGTACATGACGTAGCGAAGGTCGAGATCCGGCCGAGGCGGGCTCGCCGCCCGAGGCGGCTCAGGCGCGAACCGGTCGATGAGCCGCAGCAGTCGGCAGTCAGGGGTCGTGTCTCCCATGGTTCCCGGGGCGCCGGTGCCGCGGCAGGCTATCCCCCCGAGCTGGTCGAAATCGATGGTCTCCGTGCCGAGCAGCCTGGGGCGCGCCTGGGACAGGTCGAATGCATCGATGAAGAGCGTGGACGCATCACCGCCCTCCACGAACCGCCGGAAGTCCATCGGGAAATCGACCGAGTTCCGCACCATCCAGGGTGCAAACCTGACCGCCAGCGAGCGGAGCCACCGCTCGCGGGCATCGTCGATGCCGTCCCGCGGCGCCTCATCGCGGTAGCCCGGCGCCTCGGAATCACCGAAGAGATGGAATTGCCGATTCGCAGGCGTCGCCTGCACCGGGAGGACGATTTCCCGCGGCAGATAGGTCACGTACTCGGGTTTGGGGATCGCCTGTCCGATTGCGGGGTGGGTCAGGGCCGTCTGGAGCAAAATCGCAAGCCCGAAGC
>QHTZ01000123.1 GCA_003221005.1 Gemmatimonadota bacterium | reverse complement strand
CAGTCGCCCTCGTGGCCATCCTCG
This sequence comes from Gemmatimonadota bacterium, assembly GCA_003221005.1. Taxonomy (GTDB): domain Bacteria; phylum Gemmatimonadota; class Gemmatimonadetes; order Gemmatimonadales; family GWC2-71-9; genus AG25. The sequence continues at coordinate 2,891 of QHTZ01000123.1, read as the reverse complement.
GGGTCCTGGCTCCGCCTGCCCTTGCGCAGGCGCCGGCCCCGAAGGTCACGATCACAGGGCTCATCGACCAGGTCGGCACGTACACGAAGAACATGAGCCAGTACGACGGCAACATAAACATCAACCGCGACAGGCAGCTGTACGGCCGCACACGTGGCCGGTTCGACGTCATCGGCGAGGTCGGCAAGGCCAAGGCCGTGCTCGGTCTCGAGATCGACTCTTACTGGGGCCAGACGGGCTTCACGGACAGCAACAACGGTCCGGGCTGGCAGTGCTCGTCGGTGAACGGCTCGTGCGCGAGCGGCGCCGTCGGCTCCGGCGCCGAGTCCTCGTTCGACCTGAACACTGACACACAGGGCAACATCCAGGTGAAGTGGCTGTACACCGAGTTCCCGTTGCCGCTGGTCCCGCTGAACTCGGTGGTGCGGCTCGGCGCCCAGCCGTTCGGCACGGCCGCGACCTACAAGCTCGCGACGTACGCCAACGGCGACTTCCCGGGCGTGAACCTCGTGGTGGACCTGGCGCCCGGCGCCAAGCTGAACCTCACGTACGTCGCGGTCGACGAGGCGCTGACCGGAAGCCGCGACGCGACGTTCTTCCCGCTCAACTTCCCGGGTGCGGCGAGCGCGAACGGCAAGTGCGAACCAGCGCTCAGTAATACTACCGCGCCGTGTATTCCGCAGTCCCGGGGCGACAACTTCGCCGTCATCGCCAGCTTCGAGATGTCGCCGTTCAAGGGTCTCGACGTGAAGCCGATGTACTCGTACTTCTTCGCGAGTGGTCAGACGTCGGCCGCCGCTCGTCAGGGGCGCGGCGGTGTCGTCATCGCGTCATCAATCAGCGGCGCCACCGGCACGCAGACCAACGGAGCGTTCAACCCCATCAGCGCCGCCGCCGGCGGCAACAACAGGGGTGACGGAGCGGGCGCTCACGAGCATCGCCACACCCTCGGCGTGGACGCCCGCTTCACCGCGGGGCCGTTCTCGCTGCAGCCGACCGTCCTGTATCAGTTCGGAACTCGCGAAGCCTACGTCCAGAACTCGGCGTATGGCGCGGTGGGCAGCAAGGCAGAGGCCGACATCAGCGCGTGGCTCATCGACGTGCGCGCCGGCTTCAACGTCGGGCCGCTCTCGTTCGGCGCCCTCGTGGCGTGGACGTCGGGTGATCCCGCGAAGAACAACCCGTACCAGAAGATCGGCTACTTCCAGCCGCTCGATACCGACACGGGCTATCTGGCCGACTGGGGCACGCAGATCATGTCCCTCGGCATCGACTACTACCAGGGCTCCATCAGCATGAACCAGGCCGGCCTGAGCGAGGGCGTGGCCATCGGCTACGACAAGTACGGCCGGATCGTGACCGGCGTGAAGGCCGCCTATGCGCTGACGCCTGCGTTCACCGTGGGCACCGGCGTGACCGCGACCTGGACGGACAAGTCGGTCGACACGGACGGCTTCCTCGTCACGAACGGCGGTCTCCAGCCTCAATTCTTCTGCCGGAAGACCGGGCAGGGTTGCCGGCCCGAGGGTGACTCGGACTACCTCGGCACCGAATTCAACGTCGCCGCCACGTATCGCTTTGCTCCAGGGCTGGCGCTGGACCTCGCCGGCGGTTACCTGTTCACGGGCAATGCGTTCGCGCACCGGTACGTCGGCGCGCAGTACAACGCAGTCCCTCCGGTGCAGAATGACCGGGGTGTGAAGGACGTGATCATCGGAACGGCTCGCGTGCGGTACCAGTTCTAGGCGAGTCGTCACGCAGCAAGGCGGGCCCGGGGGCGACCCCGGGCCCGCTTGTTTTTCAGCGTGGAGGCTCTGATATAGTGGCGGGAATGAAGCGGCTGTCCCTCGTGGTACCGGCCGTCCTCCTCGTCGTCTTCGTTGCCGGCGCCGGTCTTCCGTGGGCCCAGAGTCCGTCGCGCCAGACGCCGTCGGCGTCCTCGGCGCCCCTGCAGGCGATCGTCGGCCAGATCGTCGCGCTCTTGCCGCGCGTGGCGGGCGAGGTGATCGAAGTCCAGGGGACGACGGTCACGCTCTCCATCGGCAAGCGCGAGGGCCTCGTGCCCGGCGCCGAGATGACGCTCTTCCGCGAGGGGCGCGAGCTGCGCCATCCCAAGACCGGCGAGATCCTCGGCAAGACGGAAAAAGAGCTCGGCCGCCTGCGCATCGAGCAGGTCCAGGAGGCGTACTCCACCGGCAGCGTCGCGCCGGGCATCGAGGTCGCGGCCGGCGACGTCGCGCGCATCTCCGCCGGCAAGCAGCGGATCACCGTGACCGCGCTCGTGGCCGGCGTCCGTGACAACGTCGTGGAGGCCGCCCTCACCGAGATCGTCGAAGGTCTGAACCGGAGCGGCCGCTTCCAGGTCGCGATGGGCGATCAGCTCGGGGTGTGGGCGGCGCAGCAGGGGATCAAGCCCGAGCAATTCCTCGAGGGCAAGGGACTGGTCGAGGCCGCCGCGCGCTTCAAGGTGGACCACCTGCTGGCGCTGCACTTCAAGACGGTGGAGCGCAAGCCGTTCGTGGAGGCTCGGTTCTTCACGCCCCCGTCCACGGCCGCGGCGGTCGCGTCGGCGACGTTCGTGCCGTCCTCGGTCCGGGCGGCGGCGCCGCGCGAGCGGTTCTCGTCCGGCGGCGATCGTCAGCCCCCGCAGCCCAAGCAGCGCTCGCTGCTGGCGCGCATCCTCGGCGGCGAGCTGGAGGCGGGCAGCTATTCCAGCGGCGAAAACTCCATCCCGCTGAAGGAGGTCGGCCGCTTCGCCTTCCCCATCCTGGCCATGGACGTCTCCGTGGCGCCGAAGGACCAGATCCCGCGCGTCGTCTTCACCGACGGCGAGAAGATCTGGCTCTACCGCGTCGTCGAGCGGGCCCTCGAGCCCGAATGGACGTACGACG
>QHTZ01000076.1 GCA_003221005.1 Gemmatimonadota bacterium | reverse complement strand
GCCACTCTCAAGGATGCGGCGGGCAACACGCTCACTGGGCGCCCCGTCACGTGGGCGAGCAGCGCCGCGGCTGTAGCGACGGTGAGTGCGAGCGGGCTCGCGACCGGCCTCGTGGCTGGCCCCGCCACCATCAGCGCCTCGAGCGGCGGCATCACCGGCTCCGCCACCCTCACGGTGACGGCATCACCGCCACCACCGGCCGGGGGGGCGTGGCCGAACGAGCCGGCGGGGTACACGACGTTGACGGATTGGTCCTACAGTCAGCTGGTGACGAGCCCGACTGGGAGCTTCATGAGCGGTGCGAACCTCTGGAATCAGACGGCGGGAACGGGATTGGCCGCGGTCGTGGGTGATGCCGCCGCCCCGCTATCCCCCCCGGGGGTGGCCCAGATCACGTTCCCCGCGGGGCTGCTGAGCGGGACGGAACCCTGGACCCTCTACACCAACCCAGCCCCGGTGGGGCGGGAGTACTACACCGCGTTCTGGTGGAAGGCGAGCACGCCCTGGCAGGGCGATCCCAGCGGCATCGACAAGATCTCGTTCTGGATGGATGCGTCGCCGGGCCCGGTCGCCAATCTCATCGTTATGATGAACAACCAGAACCAGGCGGCTTACTACCTGACGGTGACCCTGGAATTCCTCGCCGCAGCCAACGGGCATCTGGCGAACTCGGCGGGCTCGGGGACCGTGTGGCATCTGTTTGGCAACGTCAATGGCGGGAACTATGTGATTGCGCCGGGCACCTGGTATCGGATCGAGCTGTATTGCAAGGGGAGCACGTCGCCCACGGCGCGGGACGGGATCGTGCGCTGGTGGGCGACGAAGCTCGGGGATGCGGCGCCGACCCTGGTGGGCAACTATACGAACGTGAACTTCGACAACCCGAACTTTGTCCAGTTCATGTTTGCCCCGACGTGGGGCGGGAACAGCGGTGTGCGCAAGACGGAGACCGACTACTACTGGATCGACGGGGTGCGGCTGAGCCGACCCTGAGGCCACCTAGCCCAATGGCCGGGGCGGAGGCGGGACATGCCGTTGCGTGCGAACCCAGGGTTTGTCGCCGAGCATCGCCAGGGCGCTCGCGGTGATCCCGGCACGCCAGATCGCGTAGAGCGGGAGATAGGCGAACGCCAGCGCCGCTCGGACGGGCTCCGGGTCCGCGCAGAGCGCGACAAGCGTGTATACCGCAGGGCGCACGAGCGTGAGCAGCAGTGCGGTGGCGAGCAACGGCGACCCCGGCGGTCGGAGGAGCAGGGCCGCCGTGACGGCCACGGCCACTGCGCAGAGATGCGCCACGGGTCCCGTGACGCTCAGTGCCGCCAAGCTGTCCACCTTCTGCGCCAGCCCGATGCTCCGACTACGGAGTAACGGTCCCGCGTGGCGTACCAAGACGGTGAGTTTACCGGCGGTCCAGCGGCGCCGCTGGCTGGCGGCCTCCCGCAGCGTCGAGGCCTCCAAGGAACGGATCTTGGCGGCTGGCACGCCTTCGATCCTCACGCCGCGCTCGGTGAGCACCGCGTACAATTCCCAATCTTCTGAGAGGGAGTGAGCCGTCCACCCGGTGGCGGCGAGCACTCCTGACCCAAGGCACATCCCGACGCTGAGCGGCACATTCAGTCCGGCCCGCGTCTTCAGGACGTACGCAAAATCGTAGTCGGCGGCGGCCAGGACCGCGCCCATCCGCGTCAGCGCGTTTTCCGAGGGATTGAGAATGCCGCTGTGCGGTTGCAATACCCTGTGCGCCAGCGGCCCGCGCGCCGCCAATTGCAGGGCGAAGTCTCGCGCGACTTCCGTGTCGGCATCCACGATAACAAGCCCGTCGTAGTCACGCACCGGAAGCAGTGATACGGCCCACGAGATCGCTCGAGGCTTGCCCGGCGCGTTCGGCGCGGTCCGCTCCAGACAGCGGACCCCTGCGGCACGAGCGATATCGGCGGTTCGATCGCTGCAATTGTCGGCGATCACCACGATGTCGAAGCGCGCTGAAGGATAGCGCAGGCCCTTGAGTGATTCGAGACAACGCGCCAGCAGGAGCTCCTCGTCGTGCGCGGGCACGAGAAACAGGAACCGCGGCGGGTCGGCCGGCGCCACCGGAGCCGGCGTACGCCCCCGCACCAGGATGCGGAGCACGGCCGTCAGATCGGATACCGTCGGCAGCAGCAAGACGGTAGCGAGCAGCCCGAGCGCGATGGAGAGCAGGATCATGCTGTGTGTCGCAGCGGATGCGACCCGCCGCCGACAACTGCTCGACTTGCGGGCAACGGCAGAGGGCTGGCCTTGGGGCGGCTGATCTTCTCTAGGGCGACCGCCAGGGCGATGAGCGTATACAGCATCTCCGCGTACGCCAGGGACAAGAAGAACGCGCCGACGCTGAATCCGATGAGCGCCGCCATCAGCGACTGCGCAAGCCGTGGCGGGCCGTGCACGCCAGGGGCCGTCTCTATCGCGTATTTCGCGACTCGACGCAGGGAGGCGAACGTGCTGGCGAGGATGGCGACGAACAGCAGGAGTCCTGGCACGCCGAGCTCGGCACCGACTTGAACGAAGCTGTTATGCGCCGCGCCCCAACGGACGGCTCTCCCGTACTGCTGGCGCCACGCGAGCGGCGAGATCGTCCCTTCGGCGAACCAGAAGTTGTTGGCGCCGACCCCCAACAGCGGATGCTGCGCCATGTATCCGAGCCCCCGCTCCCAGGTCTTAATACGGCCGGTCTCCGATGTCTCGTTGTAGTCCTCGCTCGGCTTGAGGATGGTCTGCATCGCCGTCCAGTACTGATCACTGGCGATCCCCGCGACGAGGACGAGAATGACCGCGAAGACGGCCAGCCGCCATTTCGCCGGCACTGTGGTGAACCGGAATAAGACGAAGCAGATCGTGACAAGCAGGGCCAGAAAGCCGCCCCGCGATCCCGACCACACCAGGCCGACGGCGAGCGTGCCCAAGGCGCCGAGCGAGGTGGCTCGCCAGAGCAGCGATCGGCTTCGCAGCACGAGGTAGAGGCCGAGCGGCATCGCCGTGACCACGAGCGTGGCAAAGTCATTGGCGTCGTAGGTGTACAGACCCGCCAGACGCCAGTTGCTCTCGTCCAGCTGGAAGCGCGCGAGCACCACCACGGTATACACGACGGTCGAGGCGAAGTACGCGAGGGCCAGTCGCTCGACGTCGCGGAAGCCCCTGATGCACCCCGCGATTACGAAGTACATCACGACCGACTTGATGAAGTTGCCGGTCCAGAAGTGGAAGGCGGCGCCCCGGTTCAGGGCGCCGGGCACGGACAGCGCCATCCAGACGGTAAAGGCGAGGAGCAGATAGGTCACCCGATGGCGCAGCAACTCCACGCGGCGGGGGCCGGACTGTGCGAGCGCGTAGAGGCCCGTCGCCAGTACTCCCGAGATGAACGCCGGCTGGAGCGGCTGCAGCGCAGGAAACAGTAGGTGCACCCGCCCGACGGCACATGCCACGTACACGCCGACGCACACCAGCAGCAGGTCCCAGCGGGCCGGTTCTGCCGGCCTGTGCGCTGGGGGACCCGCTGCGATGGCGCGCGCTCCCGGCTGGGGCGCACGGGCGGTCGCGGTCATTCCAGTCTGCCTCCTCGCGATCGAGGGTATCGGCGACGCCTGGGCTCGCCTGGGGCCCAGGGCGCACGACGCTGTTGCAAGACAGGCGCCAGTGTTGGGCGTGCGCAGGAGCGGTCAACCCGCTCGAACCGTTGCGGCGATGCAACGATCCCGGTACGCCGAAGGCGGCTGCGTGTGGGCATGGAAAGTGTCGCTCGGACTGACGCATGCGTGTGCTGATCACGGATGGGAACGAACGAGCTGCCCTCGCGGCCGCACGGTCGCTGCGTGCCGCCGGTCACGAGGTGCACGTGGCCGCGGACGTGAACCCGTGTCTTGCCGGCGTGTCTCGGGGGGTGCACCGCTGTCTCAGCCACGCTGATCCCCTGTGCGATCCGTCCGCCTACGCCGCGGAGCTGGGTGCGCTGGTGCGCGAACGCGGGATCGACCTCGTGCTGCCCCTAGCGGATCCGTCGGTCGAAGCCGTCCTGGAGCACCGCACCGCCCTGCCGCGCGAAACGGTCCTGCCGTTTCCCGATCTTCAGACCTATCAAGCGGCGTCGGACAAGGTTCGCGCGTGCCACCTTGCCGAATGCGTGGGTCTCGGCGTGCCAGACACGCGGGTGATGCTCACGGCTGCTGCCTGGCCGGACGCGATCCCCGAAGAGAGTTTTTTCCCAGCCGTCGTAAAGCCGCACCGCTCCGTAGCGCGGGTGGGGGCGGTCCGCCTGAAGCTCGGGGTTACGCCTGTCCCTGACGCCTCGGCCTGTCGCAGCGTTCTCGCGACACTCCCTCCCGCCGCGTTCCCCGTCTTGCTGCAGCGCCGAGTGGTGGGGCCCGGCGAGGGGCTGTTCGTGCTGCGGTGGAACGGCCGTGCCGTCGCCCTGTTCGCGCATCGTCGGTTGCGAGAGAACCCGCCGAGCGGCGGCGTGAGCGTCTACCGGGAAAGCATTCCGCTCGCGCCCGCGCTCGTCGATCCCGGTCTACAGCTCCTGGACATGCTCGATTGGCAGGGTGTGGCGATGATCGAGTGCAAGCGGGAGCTTGCCACGGGCCGCTACGTGCTGATGGAGCTGAACGGTCGGTTTTGGGGATCGCTCCAGCTCGCGGTCGATGCGGGCGTCGATTTTCCCGCTCTCCTCGTTCGTTGCGCCGCGGGGGAGCTGGTCCCGGAGTGCTCCCACTATCGTGTGGGCGTGCGGAGCCGCTGGTTCTGGGGAGACGTTGATCACCTCTATCTGCGGCTCCGGCGCTCCCCGCCCGCGGACCCGCATCTGCAAAACGGCGACGGATCGAGGCTCGGCGCGGTGCTGGAGTTCCTGCACCATCGACCCCGCCGGGATCGGAGCGAGGTCTGGCGCTGGCGAGACCCCGCGCCGTTCGTCGTAGAAACGCTGCAATGGCTCCACGTCCTCGCGAAGCACCCCCCGGCACGCCCGTGAGCGAGATCGCACGTCCCGGTGCCAGTGTCGCGCCCGCGCAGCAGGTGTCGCTCCACGCCACGACCGTGCCCCGGAGCTTCGTCGCGGTGGCCTATCACGATGTACACCCGGGAGACGTCTTCTCCTACGGGAGCCTCGGCCGTTCGGCAACGATGTACCACGTTTCCGAGCGCGTCTTCCGGTCGCATCTCGATGTCATTCAGGCCGCAGGGGTCAGTAGTCTGGGTGAGGCTGCCCTGCGTGCCTGCCTCGGCGGAGCCGGGACGCTGGACGGGCCCGGCTGTGTTCTCACTTTCGATGACGGCTGGCGCGGCGCTGTCGAGGGCGCCGCGCCCATCCTCGCGGAGCGCGGCATCACGGCGTTCTTCTTTGTCGTTTCGGGGTTCATCGGCCGGCGCTTCTTCGCCGACCAGGAAGGATTGCGTCGTCTCGACCCCTCACTCTTCACCATCGGTTCTCACGGGGTCACGCATCGTATGCTCAGTAGCCTCGCGTCGCAGGAAATCTTCGCCGAGCTATCCGATTCGAGGCGGCGGCTGGAGGACCTGCTTGGCAGGGCGGTGCGCTGCCTCAGCATCCCGGGAGGTGCGGTCGACCGGCGCGTGCTCGAGATCGCCGGGGCGGTGGGATACGACTGCGTCTTCACCTCCACACTCGGGATCAACCCGACGGCACTCGGGCGGCGCGGCATCGCGCGCATCGGCGCACGACAGTCCACGGATGCTGCGACCCTGAGACGGTGGCTTGCCGGCGACTTGCGGCGGGAGCGGGCCCGCGCAGCCTTGCTCGCCGTCCCGAAACGGCTGCTCGGGATGCGGAGGTATCTGAAAGTGCGGCGCGCGCTGCTGGCCGAAACCGTGGGTCATGACCACTTTTTCGAGCCCTGAGTTCCTGCAGCCCGGCCCCCGACGGCCGCACCGGGTGGTCGCGCTGTGCTCGGAGGGTCCACTCGAGCGCAACACCTGTGCGACCTTAGTCCGCGCAGGAGTGAATCTGGTGGGCGTCGTTTGGTGCGCGCGGCGAGGCTTCAAGGCGCGGACGCGCTTTCTGCGGCGTTGGGCGGCGCGGCATGGGGCGGTCCACACGGCGGGCCAAATCCTGGGGCGGTTGTACGACCGGGCCCGGAACGGGCGCCGGGATCGCCGCGTGCTCGCCCGACTGGTCGACGAGGCGGCGGATCGGGCGACGCTGGTGGGTGCGGGCCTCGCCTCCGTCCAGACGGAGTCGTATTCGCACCCGGATACGCTCGCCGCGATCGGCCGTCTGGATCCTGACATCTTCGTGGTTCACACCAAGTACATCGTCGGCGCGAAGCCACGGCTGCTCGCGCCGGTGGCGGTGATCGGCGGTCACCCGGGCGTCACGCCCTGGTATCGCGGCTCCTATTCCCCCTTCTGGGCGCTGCTCCACGGTCGCCCCGACATGATCGGGTGCACCGTGTTTCTCCTCGATGATGGGATCGACACAGGCCCGGTGCTGTTCCAGGAGCGGCTGTCGATCGTCCCGGGCGAGGACAGCCATGTGACACTGGCGTGGAAGGGGATGCAGCGGCAGAGCGCGCTTCAGGCAGAGGCGATCCGACGGCTCGACGCGGGAGAGTGCTTGCGCCTTCGGCAGGTCGGCGTCGTTCCAGCCGACTCTTACTTCAGCCTGCCCACGTTGACTGACTTGCTACGGTACCGTTGTCGCCAGCGGCTTGTGAGGTGATACGTCCGTTGGAGTTGCCCGCCGCGCTGCCCCGGGCGCTTGACTCGACAAAGATGCGGTGCCACGTCGAGAACGACAGGAGGGCCCACAGGATGCGCTCCCGATTGTGTCGGCCCGTCGCGTGCTCGCGCAGCAAGCGGTCGACCGTCGGCGGATGGAAATAGCCAAGGCGGCGTTGCCGGTCAGGCGAGAGCTCGTCCTCGAGCATTCCCCGCAGCTCGTTGCGCAGCCACGCGGCTGTGGGGCCGACGAACCCGCGCTTGGGTGCTCTGGAGTGAGCCTCCGGGAGCCGAGCGTGCATGGCCCGCTTCAGCAGCCGCTTGTTCCGCCACCAACCGATCTTGAGACGATACGGCAGCGGAAAAACCCTCGTCGCCAACTCGTGATCCACGAATGGCACCCGGATCTCCAGCCCATGGGCCATTGCGAGCCGGTCGCTCAGCGCCAGCAGGTCGTCGGGGAGGTATGCCGTGTAGTCGAGGTACAGCGCGGCCGTGGGGCCTGAGGGACATGCCTCGTCGTGGTACAGGGACCGCAACCGTGCCCGGGCGGCGTCGCCCGTTATGCTGGCCCTGAGGGCGGGCGCGTAGAGGTTGGACCGTTCCCCGTTGGCGAGCCGGCTCATGAAGCTCAGGTACCGCTCGGGCAGGTCTCCGTCGCCTGAGCGCAGGAACCGCTTGATCCGATCCACGCCCAGGGTGCCGGTCCGTGGCTCCGGTAGCAGCTGGGCGGCGGCGCTCGCCAGCCGTCGCACGCCGGCGGGCAGCTTCCCGTAGATCTCGGCGAGGGGCAGACCGATGTGCCGCGGATACCCGCCGAATAGCTCGTCTCCACCGATGCCGGTGAGCGCGACCTTGTAGTCTCGCCCAACAGCCTGCGACAAGAGCCACGTAGGAATCGCCGAGTCGTCGGCGTGGGGCTCGTCGAGTGCCCATACGATCGGTTCGAAGATCTCGCGGATGTTCGGATGGATATCCACGACCGTCAAGTTCACCCCGTAGCGGCGAGCGAGCTCGCGCGCGAGCCCCGTCTCGTCGACCGTCTCCTGGCCGGACCCGAAGTAGCGCGCGGTGAACGCGTGCGGCGGCTCACCGACCAGGGCCATACTCGCCACGACGGTCGAGGAGTCCAGACCGCCGCTCAAGAACGCGGCGACAGGGACATCGCTGACGAGGTGTGCGGCGACCGACTCGTCGACCCAGTCGCGGATTCGCGCCTCGACAGTGGGCGGGCGGCCGACGCCATCGGGCGGCAGATGCCAGTAGCGTCGCACGATGCTGTCGCCGCCGTTGCTCTTCCACACCAACGTGTGGCCGGGTTCCAGCTTTCGGACATCCTGGAACGGGGTCGCCGGAGCGGGGATGTACCCGACGTGCAGAAACGCGTCGAGCGCCTCCCAGTCGAGCGCACGAGACGTCAGGCCAGCCGCATGCAGCGCCTTGAGCTCGGATGCGAACGCGATGCCCCAGGGGGCCGTGAGCACGTACAGCGGCTTGATGCCGAAGCGGTCACGGCCGAGCAGCAGCGTGCGCTGGGTCGCGTCCCATATGGCGAACGCGAACATGCCGCGGAGCTGCTCGACGCACGCCGGTCCGAGCTCCTCGTACAGGTGGAGTACGGTCTCCGTATCGCCCTGCGTACGGAGCACGTGGCCGCGGGCGATGAGGCCGCGGCGTAACTCGCGATAGTTGTAGATCTCGCCATTGAAGACGATGACCTTGGAACCATCCTCGTTGAAGATCGGCTGCTGGCTGCCGCTCACGTCGATAATGCTCAGCCGCCGCATCCCCAGTCCGACGGGGCCGCGAACGTAGAGGCCTTCATCGTCCGGGCCCCGGTGCTCGAGGGCGGCGCACAGGGCCCGGACCAGCTCCAGGGATACCGGTTGGTGGGGGTCTCGGTGGATGACGCCAGCGATGCCGCACATGTGATCTCGTACCTCCCAACGGAGCGTAAGACTCGGGAAACGACCGCCGCGCCGGCGCAACGGACTGGTGTTCCGGCGCGTCAGCCAAGCGCCACGGTACCCTACGCAACGCGTTCCGGCGTATGTGGTTACGACCGCCCGGCGCGGTCACGCTGGGAGCCCAAGCCTTGCAAGAGTGATGCGGGGAAACGGGGCGCGGTGAGGAGCCGGCGCCCACGCACGCAAGCGGTGGAAGGCGCGACCGCGTGAGGAGCGAGCTATGCGCAGAGATGCCTCCGTCGTTCTACTCGAATTCAACGAGCTCACGCCAGCGGTGGTGGAGCGGTTCGTCGAGCAAGGGAAGCTTCCCAACTTCGAGCGGTTTTACAGGGAGTCCGACGTTTACATCACCGATGCCGAAGAGCCGCAAGACAAGCTGAATCCGTGGATCCAGTGGGTCACGGTGCATAGCGGTCTCTCCTACGCCGAGCACGGGGTGTTTCATCTCGGCGATGGACCCAAGCTGACCCGCAAGTGCGTGTGGGATCTCCTGTCGGACGCCGACATTCCGGTTTGGGTGTGTGGCAGCATGAATCCCAGATTCGACGCGCCGCTGAACGGCTACCTGCTGCCGGACCCGTGGACCACGACTGTTGCGCCGTATCCTGACGAGTTGCTGCCGTACTACCGTTTCGTGCAGCGCAACGTGCAAGAGCATACCAACGAGCGTGTCCCACTGACCCCTGCGGAGCTGGTGAGCTTCGTCACGTTCATGATCACGCATGGCCTTTCGATGCGCACGGCGAGCGCCATCGTGCGGCAGTTGATGCGCGAGCAGCTCAAGGGTGGCGGGCGCTGGAAGCGCGCGGTGGTCCTCGACAAGCTGCAGTGGGACGTCTTCCAGTTTTACTACCGCAAGCTGCGGCCGGCGTTTGCGACGTTCTTCCTCAACAGCACGGCGCACTTGCAGCACAAGTACTGGCGCAATATGGAGCCGGAGCACTTCAAGATCAGGCCCGCCCTCGCGGAGCAAGCCGAATATGAGAGCGCAATTCTGTTCGGCTACCAGGAGATGGACAAGCTGCTCGGCCAGTTTATGGAGCTGGCGGGCCGGGACACGACGCTGATTCTGTGCACGGCGTTGAGCCAGCAGCCCTGTTTGATGTACGAGGACCGCGGCGGCAAGACCTTTTATCGCCCGCGCGACTTCGCCCGCTTGCTGGCCGTCGCGGGCGTGACCGCGCCGTGCCAAGTGTCGCCGGTCATGGCCGAGCAGTTTCACGTGCGGTTCGAGAGCGAGCGGGACGCACGGCGGGCTGAAGCCCAGTTGGGCGCGCTGCGGGTCGACAACGCGCCCGCGATGCTCGTCAGCCGGGAGGGACCGGCCCTGTTCAGCGGGTGCAAGATCTTCCAACCGCTGCCCACGGAGGCCGTACTGCGCACCGGGTCGGGACGCACCACGCCCTTCTTCGATGTGTTCTATCAGGCGGACGGGCTCAAGAGCGGCATGCACCATCCCGACGGACTGCTGTGGATCCGCACACCTCAGCGGGATCACCGCGTGTGCGAAGAACGGGTGCCGTTGCGGTCGATTGCACCCACGGTCCTGGAGATGTTCGGGGTATCCCCTCCTGAGTACATGACCGCTCCCTCCTTGTCCGGAGGGCGCCCGTCGCAAGAGCTTGTGCCCGCAGGGATCGATGAGTGAGCGACCTGGCCGCGGCTCTGGCGGCGTCGTGGTCATCGTGTCGATCGACACTGAGGAGGACAACTGGCGCCCCAGCCGTAGCGGTGTGACGCTTGAGAACATCGGCGAGCTCCGGCCGCTCGCGGAGTTCTTCAGGCGCCTGGGGGTGCGGCCGACGTACTTCACCGCCTACAGAGTCGCAATCGACTCCCGGGCGGCGGACGCGCTGCAGGACGCATGTGACCGGGGCGGAGGCGAGATCGCGGCGCACCTGCACCCCTGGAACACACCTCCCTTGCTGCAAGCGCTAGTCCCTCGGAACTCGATGCTCAAGAACCTGCCCGCCGACCTGCAGCTGGCCAAGATCGAGCGCCTGACCGCTGCGCTCGAGGAGACCTTCGGCTTCCCGCCGCGCGCCTTTCGCGCCGGGCGCTACGGTCTCGGGCGCGATACGGTCGGCGCGCTGCTGCGTTGCGGGTACCGCGTCGACTCGAGTGTGTGCCCGTTCATCAGTTGGGAGGACTTCGACGATGGCCCGAACTTCGTGGGCGCGCCGCTCGCGCCGTATCACCTCGCGCCGGATCGTGACGTCACACAGCCCGCCCCTTCGGGACCCCTGGTCGAGATCCCCCTCTCCTTCGGCTTCAGCCGCCGGCCCTTCAGCTTCTGGGAGCCCGTACGCCGCCTTCTCGATGTGGCGCCGCTCCGCTGGTTTCGTCTCGCCGGGCTCGCCGCCCGGACCGGCGTGGTCAAGCGCGTCGCCCTGAGCCCGGAGCTGGCGTCGGTCGCCGACATGCTGACGCTCTCGCGCCAACTGCTCGAACTTGGTGTGCCCCATCTCCAGCTGTCCTGGCATACCCCGAGTCTCAAGCCCGGGCTGAGTCCCTTCGCGGCTACGGCGGCGGATGTCGCGCGCCTGTACGCCTCCGTCGACGCCTATCTCGACGGCCTGGCCCGTTTCACTCGGGTGACCTTTGCCACGATCAGCGAGGCCGCGGCGCTTCTGTGTGGCGACAGCGCAACGCTCGAGCCGCACGCGTCGGCTACCGGAGTTCGTTAGGGCGATTGGCACAGGCCCTGCACTGGGGCGGGCGGGCGGAATCCCACGTCGGACTGAGGACGAGCGGCCCTGTCGCGAGGGAAGACAACGCGTGTTCAAGAGTGTCGGCAGCAACTGGATCATCACGCTCGTCACCATCGTAGCGGCCTACCTTCTCACTCCGTTCACGCTTCACAAGCTCGGCGACGCCGGGTACGGCACTTGGAACCTGATCAACTCGATCACCGGGTACCTCGGGCTCCTGGTGCTCGGTGTGCCCATGGCGTCGGTCCGCTACTTCGCGCAACACGTGGCGGACGGCGACGTGCGCAAACTCAACGAGGCCATCGGGAGCTGCACCGCCCTGTACCTGCTGCTGGGCGGGGTGGCGCTGGTCGTCGGGATGGGACTGTACGTGTTCTTCAACGTCACGTACGACATTCCGGCGAGCATTCAGGCGGATGCCCACTGGGCCTTCGCGCTCACGGTCTTGTACGTGGCCGTCGGGTTCGTCGGGATGCTCCCGAACGGGGTTCTCTCCGCTCACGACGACTTTGTGCCCCGCAACGTCGTGCGCTTCGCCGGCGTACTGCTGCGACTGGGACTGACGCTCGGACTGCTGACTTTCAGGCCGTCGTTGAGCGTCCTGGCCCTGATCCAGCTCGCCTGCTTGGCGTTCGATTTTGCGCTGTGCGCATGGTTGATCCTGCGGCGCTATCCGGGCACTCGGATCCGCCTGACAGACTTCGATTGGGGGATGGTGCGGCGGATTTTCTCCTTCAGCTTGTACGTCCTCGTGTTGAGCGCCGGGATCCGTCTTTCGTTCGAGACGGACTCGCTCGTCATCGGGAAATTCCAGGACGTGAGCTCGATTCCGTACTTCACCGTCGCCAACAGCTTTATCCTCTACCTGATGGAACTGGTCATCGCGATCGCCGCCGTGGTGATGCCGCTGGCGACGCGGCTGAAGACCCAGGGACGGACCGCGGAGTTGCGTGAGATCTTCCTCAAGTGGTCCAAGATCGCCCTCTCGCTGACGATGATGGCCGGGCTGTTCCTGATTGTCCTCGGGCCCCGGTTCATCGCCTGGTGGATCGATCCGACGTTCGAGAAGCCGGCGGGCCAGGTGCTGCAGATTCTCATGGTCTCGTACCTGGTGTTCCTCCCGGTGCGCGGCGTGGCGCTCCCGATTCTCATGGGGCTTGGCAAGCCGGGTCTGCCGACTATCGGATTCCTCGTCGCTGGGCTCATCAACCTCGGCCTGAGCGTCGTGCTGGCGCGCCCGCTGGGCCTCGCCGGCGTTGCGATCGGGACCGCCATTCCTAACGTCCTGTTCGCCGCCCTAGTTTTGGTCCATGCCTGCCGGGAGCTGCAGACCCCAGTCGCAGGGTACCTCCGCTACGTAGTGCCTCGCGCGACCCTCGGCGCGCTCCCAGTGCTGGCACTGCTGTTCTGGTTCAAGCTTGGCCTCGACGTCCGAAGCCTCGGGGGCTTGGCGAGTGCCGGCGTCGCTATGGTGCTGCTCTTCGGCTTGACGTGGGTGTTCTTCGTGTATCGGAACGATCCATACGTCGACCTGCGGGCCCGGCTTCCCGTGTTGCGGGCCTGGAGCCGGGCATGACCATCGGCGTGCTCGTCGCCGCATGCGCGCTACTGACCATGCTCGCCGTCGCCGAGGTGGGAGCCCGCTGGTGGGTTCGACGGCGTTCCCACTGCTACGTGTGGGCGCCAGGGGCAAGGCTTGAGATCCAGGTGGATCCCGAGGCATGTCCTGAGCTCGAACGCCGAGTGCGGTTCGACATCAACGCGGATGGTGAGCGCGGCGACGACGTTCGGGGGAGCGATGCGGGACTCTACCGGATTCTGGCCGTGGGGGGAAGCGCCGTCGAGTGTTTCATGCTCGACCAGCCCACGAGCTGGCCAGGGGCTCTCGAGCGTTTGCTGAATGCACCGGGCAGCCTCCGCACCTTAGGTGCTCGCCAGGTTCACGTGGGCAATATCGGCCACTCGGGCGTCGGGTCGATCGAGTTGGACGTCATCCTCGAGCGGGTCCTCCCCCGGTACCGCCACCTCGATGCCATTCTCATCATGGTCGGGGCCAGCGACGTGTACCACTGGCTCGAGATCGGCGCGCCCCCCTCGTGTGCGGCCCCTCCGGTGCCGGAGTTAATGCTGTTCGGCTGTCACCCGAGACAGCCCTTCGGTGTGGCGCCTGCCGCCTGGGCCCTCACGGAGGTGGCCCGCCGGCTGCGTCGATCATGGTTGCATCCGTTGGAGGTGAAGGAGCGGGGCGGGGCGTGGTTCGCGACCGCGCGGCTGATGCGCGCCGCGGCAAAGGAGGTGCGAACGGCGGTGCCGGACCCAGCCTCCCTGTTGGATAACTTCGAGCTCCATTTCCGCCGAGTCGTCCGCAGAGCCATGGCGCACGCGAAACGCGTGCTCGTCGTGCGCCAGCCATGGTTCGAGAAGGACTATACAGCCGAGGAACGGGCTCGTTTCTGGCATGGCGCGGTCGGTTTGCCCTGGAAGGAAACCGTCAGCGTCTATTACAGCCTGGAGGTCGTCAACCACCTGTTGGGGCTCGTCGATGCCCGTGCCGCCACGATTGCCGAGGCACTCTGCGTCCCACACCTTGACCTCCGTCCAGTGTTGACCCAGGGGCTGCGCCACTATTACGACCACGACCACCTCACCCCGGCGGGCGCGGCGGTCGTGGCGCGAACCGTCGCCGCGGTCCTGCTGGGGCGGCAACGGGGGAGTCCGCGGTCCCTCCGGTCCGGTGTGTCGGAGTTGTCCTCCACGGTGATCGCCCGCACCTGACGGAGGCGCGGCGGAAGAAGGAACCGATGCTCATCCTCCACATTCTAGCGCCGGCGGAGGTCGGCGGCTTGGAGCACGTCGTCCACTTGCTCGCGCAAGGACAGGCGCGCTCCGGGGAAGAGGTGCACGTGGCAGCGGTGCTCGACGGCGCCGGTGCGGCCGATCAGCTCCTCCATTCACTGGGGGCCGGTGGGGTCACGACGCATCCGATCGTCCTCTCGGGCCGTGCCTATTGGCGAGAGCGCGCCGCGATCCTGGCGCTGTGCCGCCGACTGCGGCCCGACGTGGTACACACGCACGGGTATCGGCCGGATGTCGTGGACGCACCCGTGGCCCGGCGGCTAGGCATCCCGACGGTGACGACAGTTCACGGCTTCACCGGAGGAGATTGGAAGAACCGGTTGTACGAGCGGATGCAGCGGCGCGCCCACCGGAAGTTCGACGCCGTGGTGGTGGTCTCGCGCCCGCTCATGGTGCAGCTGATTCAGGACGGTGTACCGCCCCACCGGTTGCACCTTGTCCAGAACGCGTGGCAGGGAATCACGCCGCCGCTCGAGCGACTCGCGGCACGCCGCGCCCTCGGCATCCCTGCGCGCGCCTTTCACGTCGGTTGGGTCGGCCGGCTCAGCGTGGAGAAGGGTCCAGACGTCCTGCTCGATGCCATCGGGCACTTGCGGGACCTGCCGATTGTCGTCTCCGTCCTTGGGACGGGCCGCGAGCGCGGCGTGCTACTCGATCGGGCGCGTGCCCTCGGGCTCGCGGAGCGAATCCACTGGCACGGCGTGGTGCCGGGTGCGGCGCGATTGTTTTCGGCGTTCGACGTCTTTGTGTTGAGCTCGCGAACGGAAGGCACTCCCGTCGTTCTGTTCGAGGCGATGGCCGCCGGTGTCCCCATTGTCGCGACCGGCGTAGGGGGCGTGCCCGATGTCATGTCGTCAACGGAAGGCGTACTCGTCCCTCCGGACGACCCGGTCGCCCTCGCAGCGGAGATTCTGGGCGTGTACGAGCGCCCGGCCGCGGCGCAGCAGCGCGCGCGTGCCGCGCGCACTCGTCTGGAGCGGGACTTCAGCGGCGGGCCGTGGCTCGACCGCTACGCGGGCATCTACCGGCAGGTCTCCCAGGGCGTGCCCGCGCCGGTGGCGACGTGATGGTGCTGCCTCGGGTCGTGCTCGCACTGGCGCTGGGCTTTTGCCTGTACGCCTATTTCGGCTATCCCGCCATCCTGACACTGCTGAGACTGCGCCCTCACAGGCCGCGCGCGCGGCGAGCCCCGTCCCGCTGGCCTCGGATCAGCATCACCCTTCCCGTCTACAACGAGGCGCACGTCATCGCCGGCACCCTCGAACGCATCCTCGCGCTCGACTATCCGGCCGATCGGCACCAGATCCTCGTGATCTCGGACGCGTCCACGGACCGGACGCATGAGATCGTCTCGAGCTTCCGCGACCGCGGCGTCGAGCTGTTGCAGCTGTCGCAACGGCGCGGCAAGACAGCTGCCGAGAACGCGGCGCGCCGGCACCTCACGGGTGAGATCGTCGTCAACACCGACGCCTCGGTACGGATCCACCCCGAGGCCGTCAAGCATCTCGTGGGCGCGTTCACTGACGCATCAGTTGGCGTCGCTTCAGGGCGCGACGTGAGCGTAGCGGATGTGAGCGCGCAGGCGAACGCCGGGGAGGAAGCGTACGTGGGGTACGAAATGTGGACCCGCGACCTGGAGACGAAGGTGTATGGAATCGTGGGCGCGTCAGGATGCCTGTACGCGATCCGCGCCAAGCTGCATATGGAGGACGTGCCCGAGGCCCTGAGTCGCGACTTTGCCGCGGCGCTCACCGCCCGGGAGCACGGGCGGCGGGCGGTGTCCGTTCCGGAAGCGGTGTGCTTCGTGCCGCGGGGCGCGTCGCTGCGCCAGGAGTACCGACGGAAGGTGAGGACCATCACTCGCGGCCTCGGCACCCTGGCCTACAAGCGCGCCCTGCTGAACCCACTGCGCTACGGCGTGTTCGCCTGGATGCTCTTCAGCCACAAGCTCTGTCGCTGGCTCGTGCCCTGGGCGTTGGCGTCGCTCCTGGCCGCCCTTGGTGTACTGGCGTTCACGTCAGGATGGGCCCGTGCCGCTCTCGCCACCTCGGCAGTGCTCGCTCTCTTGGCCGCCTGCGGATGGCTGTGGCCGGAGCGCAAGACGCTGCCGCGGCTGCTCGCTTTGCCGACCTACTTCGTGGCTGGGAATCTGGCGGTGCTGCACGCGTGGCTGCGGGTTCTGGCGGGTCGGCTGGCGCCGGTGTGGGAGCCCACGCGCCGCGACCCCGTGCCGGCGCGCTGACCCGTCGTCACCAGGCGCCGCGCCCGAACAGCATGACGGGGAGCGTCCGCACCATGATCTTGAGGTCCTCGGGTGCCGACTGGCGCCGGATGTAGTCGAGGTCGAGCCTGAGCTTGTTGCGGACGTCCTCGACGGACTGATCGTACGCTTGGTTGATCTGCGCCCACCCCGTAATGCCCGGCCGCACGCGTTGGCGGCGCTGGTACCCCTCGATCTGCTCCCGCAAATAGACGAAAATCGCCGGCTGCTCGGGCCGTGGGCCCACGACGTTCATGTCGCCCTTCAGCACGTTAACGAGTTGCGGCAGCTCGTCGAGCCGGAGGTTGCGCAGCACTCGCCCGATCGCGGTCACGCGGGAGTCACCGGGGCGCGCCCACACGTGGCGGTCGCCGTTCCCGTGATCGACGTACATCGTGCGGAACTTGTACATGACGAACGGCCGGCCGCCCAGATCCATCTGGCGCCGCGTATTCCCGCCCACGCGCGACAGCGAGCGGCGGTCCATGCCAATTCGCATCTGGGTGAAGAACACCGGGCCGCGCGACGTGAGCTTGATCAGCACGGCAAGGAGCAGCATCAGCGGGAGCGCGAGGACGATCCCGACCGCCGCCACGAGCACGTTGAGCACGCGGCGCGTGCGCGGTTCGCGGGCGGCCGCATGCGGCGCGGGGTACGCCCCAAGCGCCGGCGCGTGTGGCGCGGTCAGCGAGTGAAGAGCGGTGGTCATGCCTCGTGGTATTAGCAAGCTCCGTGCACCGGTAGAGCCGCGGCGAGCTTTGCTAACATATTGGTAGTTAGTGAGTTACGATGTGGTGTCGAGCCTGCGGTGCGCGCGCCACATAGCACTGCGGCGGCGAGTGTGGGTGACGCGCGACGACGTGCTGCGGGCTAGGCGAGCGACTTGGCGGGAGGCAGGTCCAGCTGGAAAAAGAACCGCGTACCCTGGGTAGGAGCCGTCTCCACCTGGAGTTCCGCGCCCATCGCCCGCACGAGCTTGCGGCAGATCGCGAGCCCCAAGCCCGCGCTCGAGAAGTGATGTCGTGCGTCGGAGGGCGCCCGGCGCACGGGCTGGTACAGGCTACGGAGCGTGACCGGGTCGATGCCAGGGCCGCTATCCCGGACCGAGAACTCGAGTCGCGACGCGGACAGGGGTCGCGCGGCGACCTCGACGAAGCCCGAGTCGGTGTACTTCACCGCGTTCGTGGCCAGGTTCAGCAGCACGCGCGACAGCGCACGGGCGTGGCCGATGCGACGCTCGGGGACGGGGTGCACGAGGCGCAGCTCCAGCTGCTTCGCGACGGCGAGCGGCAGGGTCATGTTCCGGACGGCGGTGAACAATTCCAACACTGAGAAGGGCGTGGGCTCGCGATCCATCAGTTGATTCCCGCCCCGAGCCAACTCGAGGACGTCGCTCGCGGCGGTGCAGAGGCATAATGCCGCGCTGTAGACGAGGCCGAGCGCCCGCTGTTGCGCCTCGGTAACCGGGCCTGTCTGGCCCTGATGCAGGGCTTCGGTCAGGAAGAGAATCGAGGTCAACGGCGAGCGAAGGTCGTGGGCCATTTCGACCACCAGGTCGAGGCCGTTCGGTCCCTCCAGGCACGACGCCAGATCCTCGGGCTCGGGATCGGGCTGAGGGGGTGGCGGTGTGCGCCGGGGTAGCGTCGTCTTGCGCTCTGGAGCGATTTGCACGGTCATGCGATGGCTCTCCCCTCGCTTACGCTACGTTCTCATCGGCGTCGGCCGGTTCGACCGCCGCCTCTGCCGCCGGCTCGCGTTCGACCACCCACCCGGCGGTGGGGCTCCGCTGGAGATCGTGCCGCTCCATCATCCGATACAGCGTGGTGCGATCCACGCCCGCGACTCGAGCGGCTTTCGACATGTTCCCACCCGCCCGGTTCACCAGCCAGGTCAGGTACTGGCGCTCGAACTGCGCGATGACCCGGTCCCGCGCGACGTGATAACTCTCCTCGAGCATCGTCGAGATCAGGGAAGCGGGATTCGCCCCGCTGGTGGGGGCTCCGTCCTCTGCGAGATTGAGATTTTCAGGCGCGATTTCCGATCCTGGCTCGGTGACCACGGCCACGTGCTCGATCACGTTCTGGAGCTCGCGCACATTGCCGCGCCAGGGGTACGCGCACAGCGCGTGGATCGCCCCGTCGGTCAGCTTCGGTGCCGCAACGCCCTTGCTGCGGTGCCGGGACCAGTACGTCGTGAGGAAATACTCCGCCAGGAGCGGAATGTCCTCAGGGCGCTCGTGCAGCGACGGCACGGAGATGGGCACGACGCGGAGGCGGTAGTACAGGTCCTCCCGCATCGCGCCCGACGCGAGCGCCGCCTCGGGTTCGCCGTTTGTGGCGGCGATGAACCGCACGTTCACGACGGCGTCCGTGGTTTCGCTGCCGACCCGGCGCACCACGCCGTCCTGAATCACCCGCAGCAACTTCGCCTGGATCGCCTTTGGCATGTCGATCAGCTCGTCCAGGAACAGCGTGCCGCCGTTTGCCGCTTCCAGCAGCCCGGCCTTGTCGCGCACCGCGCCGGTGAACGCACCCTTGCGGTGGCCGAACATCTCTGACTCGAGCAGCCCTTCGGGCAGGGCGGCGCAATTGACCGCCACGAACGGGCGGCTGGACCGGCGGCTGTTCTGGTGGATGAACTGTGCGATGAGCTCCTTCCCGCTCCCGCTCTCTCCCGTGATGAACACCGAGGCGTCGGTGGGGGCCACCTTCCGGGCCAGATCCACCGCCCGCCGGAACGCGGGCGCCGTACCGAGCAGCGTGACCCGGTCTGTGCGCGCGGGTTGCCGCTCGAGGCTCGCCTGCTGCTCGCGCGTCTCACGCGCGACGAGCAGCGTGTGCACCGCCCGGCCGATCAGCACCTGCAGATGAGTGGCCGAGAACGGCTTCGGGAGGTAATCGAACGCGCCCTGGCGCAGCGCCTCGATGCTCGTGTCCACGCTGGGATTGCCCGTCATCACGATGACGATCGTGTCGCGGTTCGTGGTGAGCGCCGCGCGCAGCAGCGTCAAGCCGCTCACGCCCTGCATGTACAGGTCGACTAGCGCGATGTCGAACGCTCGGCGCTTCAGGAGCTCGAGCGCCTCCTCGCCACGGCCGCACACCGTCACGTCGTAGCCTTCGCTACGCAGTACGGTGGCGCAGCTCTCGCGCAGTGTGTGCTCGTCGTCAATGACGACGACCCGCATCCGTGCCGTGACTTCAGGCCCGATGGGCAGGAGCAGGCCGAGGTTCTTCGGGTCGTCCGGCCCCGCCGGCCGTCCAGCCCCCTCGTGTACCGGATGTACCGCTGACATCGCCATAAGGCTCATCCCGAGACGGTTCGGCCCCCTGCTACGCACAGTTCGGGCCAAGCTGTCGCGACCTCGCAGCAAGGCTGACGCGCTGGCCTGCCGCACCAACCTGCATCGGCGCGTCCCGCTCCGTGCACCGATTTGCGGCATCACGGGCGGCACGTGGTCACGCAACAGGGAAGTGGAGACGCGGTATCGGACTTGCTGCTGCGCAGCGGCGGCACCACATCCGTCACGCGGAGCAGAGTTCCAATGACGAACAGCGACAACCACGCGGCACTCGCCCGACTCCCGCCATCCTCCGATGCGGGGGCGGCTCTGCAGCCGGCCGCCCTTTCCCTCGTCGAGCCCGGGTTCTCCGAGGTCGAAGGCGCACTCGACTGGCGGCGCGTGTGGAGCGCCGTCGTGCGGTTCAAGTGGCTGATCCTCGCAGTCACCCTGCTCGGCGTCGCCGCCGGGGGCGCGGCGACGCGGTTCCTGAAACCGCAATACCTGGTGCAGGCGACCATCTGGATCGACCAGGCGGATCGGCGCGGCCCGGACCGCGGTCCGACTCCTATTCGCTCGGGTCAACTGCTCGAGCCCGAGGCCTGGGTGGACTTGCTCCGGTCCTACATCGTGCTCGACCAGGTGGTGCGCGAGCAGCGCCTGTTTCTGACCGTTCGCCCGCTCGCGGACAGCGTGGCGCTGGGGACGTTCGGGGTCGCGGATCAGTACCGGCCCGGCAAGTACCGGCTGACGGTCGACTCCACGGGGCAGCACTACACGCTGGCCGATGGGGAAGGGGTCGCGCTCGAGCATGGGGTGGTGGGAGACTCTGTGGGCGCCCGCTTGGGGTTCTTGTGGGTTCCCACTCGGGACGCGCTCGGAGCGGGGCGGACCGTCCGCTTCGCTCTGGCCACGGTGCGGGACGGCGCGCGGCACCTGGACGAGGCGTTGGATGTGCGCGCGGCGCCGGACGGAAGCTTCCTGCACATCGAGCTGCGGGGCGCTCAACCCGCTCGCATCACGGCCATTGTGAACGCCATCGCCCAGCGCTACGTCGAGGTCGCGGCGGAGCTCAAGCGCGAGAAGGTGACCGAGCTGACGAAGATCCTCGACCAGCAGGTAGAATCCGCGCGGCAGCGGCTGCGCGACGCCGAGGCCGGGCTGCGGAGTTTCGGCGTACGGACCATCACGCTTCCAAGCGGCCGGGCGGCGGCGGGCGTGACGGGCACGGGCGCGGACCGCGACCCGGCCCTCACGAGCTTCTTCGATCTGCAGATCGAGCAGCAGCAGGCGCACCAGGATCGCAAGGCGATCCTCCAGGCGCTGGCGCAGGCGCGCGACTCGGGCCTGTCGGCCACCGCGTTGGAAGCGATCGGGGCCGTGCAGCACAACGCCGATCTGGCGCAAGCCCTGAAGGAGCTCGTGACGAAACAGGCCGACCTCCGCGTCCTCAGATACCAGTACACGGACGCGTACCCACGGGTGCAACGGCTCACGGCGGAGATCGCGACGCTGCAGCGGCAGACCATCCCCGCGCTGGCGCAGGCGCTCGCGGGCGAGTTGGCGGCCCGGGAGGCGGAGCTCGGGCGGCGGGTCGAGACGGGCTCTCAGAACCTGCGTCAGATTCCTCCCCGGGCGATCGATGAAGCACGCCTGCGGCGTGACATGACGCTCGCCGAGAACTTGTACGCGACGCTACAGCAGCGGTACGAGGAGGCGCGTCTTGCCGAGGCGAGCACGATCCCCGACGTCCGCATCCTCGATTCGGCCGTGTCGCCACAGCGGCCCGTGAAGAACACGGCCCCGCGGATCGTCTTGTTCGCCCTGTTCGCGAGCCTCGGCCTGGCGGTCGCGGGAGCGGTGCTCCTCGATCGCGTCGATCCCCGGGTGCGCTACCCCGAGCAGGTGTCGCGCGGCATGGGCCTGACGATTCTCGGCGCGGTGCCGCACCTGCGGAAGTCCGAGGCTCAGCGGCAGGGTACCGGGCCGCTGTCCGAGAACGTGGCCGAAGTGCTCGAGGCGTTGCGCGGGGTATGCTTGAACCTGGAGCATGCCTACGGCACGGCGGGCCCGCTCATTGCGGCCGTCACGAGCCCTGGTCCGGGCGAGGGGAAGTCGTTCATCGCGGCGAACCTCGCCTACACGTTTGCCGAGAGCGGACATCGCGTCCTGCTCGTGGATGCCGACATTCGCCGCGGTGTGCTGCACCGGCGTCTGGGCCGGCCGCGCCGCCCCGGCTTGTGCGACTTCCTGCGCAGCGAGGCCCCGCTCGAGGCGATCGTCCAATCGACGACCCATCCATCGTTGGCGCTGGTCAGCTGCGGCACGCGCGCGCACCATGCGCCCGAGCTGCTCGGCTCGCCGGCGATGGGGCAGTTCGTCGCCGGGCTGCGGACCCACTATGACGTGATCCTGTTTGACAACCCGCCGCTCGCCGCAGGCGTCGACCCCCTCATCGTGGGCACGCTCACTGGAAACCTGCTGCTAGTGCTGCGCACCGGGCAGAGCGATCGCGAGATGACGGCGGCGAAGCTCGAGGTGCTGCAGCGCCTCCCGGTCCGCCTGCTGGGCGCGGTGCTGAACGACGTCCCCGCTGGGGCGACGTATCGTTACTACTCCTACTATCTGCCTGGTTACGAGGCGGTGGACGAAGAGGCGCAGGCTCAGCCGCTCGTCACTTAGGATGCCGCTTGCGGTGTTGGATTGATGGCGGCGGCTTCAAAACGGCGGAGCCATCCCCCGCCTTCGGCTTGCCCAGTGCGCAGCGCGGCCGCCGCGCGCAGGAGCAGCTCGGTCGGCTCGATCGGCGCGTAGCCCATGTTGGCGACCGCCTCATAGCCGCACCGCACCCGCACCCCAGGCAGCCCGAGGGCCACAGCGTCCGTCGTCCCGACCTCGAGCGAGCCCGCGAGGCGCTCCGCCAGGCGGCGGGCGCCGATGGCATCCGTTCCGGGCGCGAGCACCGCGAATTCCGCCGTGCCCAGGCGGCCGATGACGTCGGAGCGGCGGGCCGCCGCCTGCAACAGGTGCACGCCGCGCGTGAGCGCGCCGGTCGCGCTGTCGTCCAGGGCTGCGGGACCGCCGATCTCGAGGTCGAGGGCCAGCACCAGGCACGTGAGCGCGCCGTGGTCCCGCACCGCTTGGGACGCGAGCTCGCGCGCGCGGCGCGCCAGTCCCTGGCGGTTGTAGAGCCCCGTTTGCGCGTCGATCAATCCCTCGATCCGCATCCGGTCAGCGGCGCGTTTGGCGCGGACGTAGGCGTTGGCCTTGAGCAGAATTTCGTCCGGGTCATGCGGCGGCGTGATGCACTCCCAGGCGCCCGCGCGCAACGCTGCAAGCCGCTGCTCGCGGCTCTCGCTTTCGGGGAGCGCGATGAACACTGGGGTGCTGCTCGGGATCTGAGCGTCCGTGCACAGCGCGCGGCATAGCTCGATCCCGGACATGTCGGGGAGGTCCGCCGCCGTCAGGATCAGGTCAGGCTGCGCCGCCCGCGCGCGCTCCCGTGCATGCCGGGCTGTGCGCTCGCGCAGCACCGCGTACCCGCTGGTCTCGAACAGGTGCGCGAGCCAGTGCATCCGCTCCTCCCGGTCCTCGACGAGCAGTGCCAGCGGTAAGCCGTCTGGTGGCATGTGATCGGTCATCGTCGCGGGTCCTTCCTCCAGTGCGGCTCAGCGCTGCCGCAGTCGGAGTATCTGCAAGCCCGGGGCCGCAATCCTTCGCTTGGCGGGCGGCCCCGCTGCGGCGCGTGCGCAACGGGACGGTCGCAGCGCGCGCCCCGGGGCACGGGCCTAAGCCGTTGCCGATCTAGGCGCTTGGCGGCGCGCGCGCGCGCCGGCGCGCTGGTCGGCCTCAAACTTGAAGTGTCGCGCTCCTCGAACAGCCACGTAGCTGGAGGATGCCGATGCTCTGCATCCGTTGCGGAGGGAAGGCGGCCGGCGACGACAAGGAACCACCGCGCCGCGCACGCCAATTGCGGGAGATGACCTGCGAGCGCTGCGGCGCGACGATCCTCACGATCGGGGGAATGCGGGTGAGCGAAGGCCACGCCACGCTGGCTCAGCTGGCGAAGTTCGGCCTCGCGACCGGCGGTAAACCGCTGCTGCAACCCCGGCGGCACGAGAGGGAGTGAACGATGTGCGGCATCGTGGGCTACGTGGGCCCGAGAGAAGCGGCGCCCGTGCTGGTTGATGGGCTGTCGCGGCTCGAATACCGGGGCTACGACTCCGCCGGCCTCGCAGTGTTGAACGGCCGTGGCGTGGAGACCCGCAAGCTCGCAGGCCGCATCGACGGCTTGCGCGAGCTGCTCGTACGGGAGCCCGTGCACGGCAGCTGCGGGATCGGGCACACCCGCTGGGCCACGCACGGTGCGCCAACGCAGCGCAACGCCCACCCGCACGCCGATTGCGCGGGCAGCCTCGCACTGGTGCACAACGGCATCATCGAGAACGCCGATCTGCTGCGCGCCCAGCTGGAGCGCGCCGGCCATCGCTTCGCCACCGAAACCGACACCGAAACCCTGGCGCACCTGATCGAAGAAGCGACCGGCGCCACGCTGGAGGAGCGGGTGCTGGCGGCACTGGCCCTCGTGGAGGGCACGTACGGCGTCGCGGTGATCGCCGAGGACCACCCCGGGACGATCGTGGTGGCGCGGCGGGGGTCTCCTGTGCTCCTCGGCATCGGCAACCGCGAGTACCTCGTCGCCTCGGACGCAAGCGCCGTCCTCCCCTACACGCGCTCCGTGGTGTACCTGCGGGACGGCGATGTCGCCGTCGTGACCGCAGAGGGGTACCGGGTCCTGGACGAGCAGCAGCGGGTGCAGCGTCGCTCCCTCAACGACATCGAGTGGGAGCTCGACAGCCTGAGCCTCGGCGAGCACTCCCACTTCATGCTCAAGGAGATCCACGAGCAGCCCGAGACGGTACGGAGCACGTTGCGGGGGCGCCTGCTCGACGAAGCAGGCGGCGCCCGCCTCAACGGGCTCAACCTCACCGCCGCCCGCTGCGCGCGCATCCGGCGGATCGAGATCGTGGCCTGCGGCACGTCGTGGCACGCCGGGCTCGTCGGGCGCCACATCATCGAGGAACTCGCAGCGATCCCTGTCGCGGTCGAATACGCGTCCGAGTATCGCTACCGCCGTCCGCTGCGTGCCCCAGGGACCCTGACCGTCGCGATTTCGCAATCGGGGGAGACTGCGGACACGCTCGAGGCGCTCCGCGCCGCGAAGGCCGCAGGCTCCACCGTGATCGGCATCGTCAATGTCGTCGGCTCGACGATCGCCCGGGAGTCGGACGGCGGCATCTACCTGCACGCGGGTCCGGAGGTCGGGGTCGCGTCTACGAAGGCGTTCACGTCCCAGCTCGCGGCGCTCCTGTTGCTCGGGCTCTACCTCGGCCGCCACCGGGGGTTGCGCTCGGATCAGGGACGCGCCTTGGTCGAGCAGCTGCGCGCACTGCCCGAGCTCATTGAGCGCACCCTCGCGCTCGAGTCCGAGGTCAGGGCGCTCGCCGAGTGTTACGCCGATGCCCGCAATGCGCTGTACCTCGGACGGGGTGTCAACTTCCCCGTTGCGCTCGAGGGAGCGCTCAAGCTCAAGGAGATCTCCTACATCCACGCCGAGGGCTATCCGGCGGCGGAGATGAAGCACGGGCCCATCGCGCTGATCGACGAGAACATGCCCGTCGTGTGTGTCGCGCCCACGGACCACGTCTACCACAAGGTGGTCTCGAACATGCAGGAGGTACGGGCGCGAGGCGGGCGCATCGTCGCGATCACGAGCGAGGGAAACGGGGGGTTAGGGCGGCTGGTGGATCACGAGCTCCGGGTGCCCGTCTGTCCGCCGCTCCTGTCGCCGGTGCTCACCGTCGTTCCGCTGCAACTCCTGGCCTATCACATCGCCGTGTTGCGGGGGTGCGACGTGGATCGCCCGCGCAATTTGGCGAAGAGCGTGACGGTCGAATGAGCACCCGCTGCTCCCTGCTCGCGTCGGTCGCGTCGCTTGCGCTGCTCGCGCCACTGGCGATGGCTCAGGCGCCGGACGACACTGTCCGCGTGGGTGACCGGGTCTTGCTGCGGGTCGAGCCGGGTCTGACCGACAGCGCGCGCCAGCAGAGCGACACATTGGCGGTGACCCCGGGGCCGGCGTTGCTGCTGCCCGGGGTCGGTGAGCTGTCGCTCGCCGGTGTGCGCCGCGTCGAAATCGAGCCCTATCTCACGCGTCAGCTCGCGCGGTTCTTGAAGAACCCGGAAGTGCACGCGCGAGTGCTCGTTCGCCTGTCGATCCTGGGGGAGGTTGCCCGGCCGGGCTTCTACGCCGTCCCCGCGGACGCGGCGGTGAGCGACGCGATCATGGCAGCGGGGGGACCCACGCGGGACTCGAAGATGGGAAGTGCGCGCATCGAGCGCGACGCCGTTCAGCTCTGGTCCGGGAGTCAACTGCAGAACGCGATCGCCCGAGGTCTGACCGTGGATCAGATGAGGCTCCGCTCGGGCGACTGCGTCATCGTGCCGCGACGCCACGACGCCGCGACCACGGCGCAGGTCCTCGGTATTCTGCTCACGCTCCCGGCGGCGATTTACGGGCTGACCCGGCTCTTCTGAGCATGCGCATCGTCTCTGTCGTGGGTGCACGGCCTAACTTCATGAAGCTGGCACCGGTGGACCGGGCGCTGGTCAAGCGTCCGGGCGTGGAGCATGTCATCGTGCACACGGGTCAGCACTACGACCCCGACATGTCGGACGCGTTCTTCGAAGAGCTGTGGATCCCGGCGCCCGACCACCATCTCGGCGTCGGCTCCGGCTCGCACGCGGCGCAGACCGCGGCCGTGATGGAGCGGCTGGAGCCGGTGCTCGTCCAGCTGCGGCCCGACGCGGTGCTGGTGTACGGCGACGTGAACTCCACGCTCGCGGCGGCGCTGGTGGCGGCGAAGCTCCGGCTCCGCGTGGGCCACGTGGAAGCGGGACTGCGCAGCGGCGACTGGAGTATGCCCGAGGAGATCAATCGGGTCGTGGCGGACCGCCTGTCGGATTTGCTCTTCATCCCATCGCGCGACGCGGAAGCCAACCTGCAAGCGGAGGGCATTCCCGCGGAGCGGGTTCACTTTGTCGGCAACGTCATGATCGATTCGCTGTGCTGGGCACTGCCGGAGGCGCTCGAGCGCAACGCCCCTGCACGACACGAGCTGCGGGAAGGGGAGTATGTGGTGGTCACGCTGCATCGGCCATCCAACGTGGACGATCCGGCGACGCTGCGCGTGCTGCTCGACGCGCTGCGGTCCCTGGGCCGCCGCTGGCCCGTGCTGTTTCCGATGCACCCCCGTGCCCGGAAGCGCGTCCGCGCCCTCGGCGTGGTCCCGGAGGGCGACGGGGATCTGCGCCTCATGGAGCCGGTCGGCTACTTGGAGATGCTGGGCCTCGTGGTCGGGGCCGCGCTCGTGATCACCGACTCGGGCGGGCTGCAGGAGGAGACGACGTTCCTGGGCATTCCCTGTCTCACCGTGCGACCGAACACCGAGCGGCCGATCACGTGCGCCCCGGGCACAAATCGGCTCGTGCCGCCGCGACCTGACGCGATCCTCGCTGCCGCCGAGCGCGCGGTCGCCCGCCGCTCGCCCGCGCGCCCCGTGATCGAGCGCTGGGATGGCCGTGCAGCGGAGCGGATCGTCGGCGTCCTGTGCGATGACGAGCGCCTCGACGACGTTTCCATGAACGACGTGGCGCTGCGGCGCTACCCCGTCGCGATTTCGGCAGCACCAGCGTATTCACACGAGGAGGTGGGTACATGATCGATGCGGCAGTGCCGCGGGGAGCGGACCGCACGCCGCTCCCCGCGACGGCCGTGTGCTGGTACGAAGCGAGCGGCCCGGCTGATGCCGGGCCGCTCGTGTTGCATGGGGGCTGCGTTCTGCGGGCACGACACGTGTGGCCACGAACGCGTTGCACGTGCATCGCTGCATCGCCGCGACGTTCCTTCTATCTCTCGTAATCCCAACGTGCTGCAGCGGTCGCCGTGGTGGCACTGCG
The DNA here is from genome assembly GCA_003221005.1 of Gemmatimonadota bacterium. Classification (GTDB taxonomy): domain Bacteria; phylum Gemmatimonadota; class Gemmatimonadetes; order Gemmatimonadales; family GWC2-71-9; genus AG25. The sequence goes on along the minus strand of QHTZ01000076.1, from coordinate 8,542 downwards.
TTTGCCCATCTGCGTGCCCGGGAAGTCAACGCACCAACGCTCCGGGCAGGAGGGCAGAACGCACATGATGCGAGAACAGAGAAACGTCATCGTCTGGCCGAGTCTCCTCGCGGCCGCGCTGGTAGCTGCGGCCTGCAGCGATCAGACGAACCTCAACATGGCACCACACCGCCCGAGCTTTTGGGGCGGCGTAGAAGAATGCCCCACCGGGAAGTGGACCGGCGGTGGCCGCATGGACCCTCCCAACCCAGACTTCGACGATGGCGCAACTGGAACGAGCACGCTGGAAGGGAAGGTCACGTTCGGGTTCAATGTCTTTCTCGGATCGGATGGTGACGGGCGATGCATCGTGACCAAAGGCGAGATCGAAGTCAACCATCACCCATCGCACACCAGTTGGCACGTGTCCATCCACAACGGGCAGGATGCCTACGGTGAGACCGTGTTCGCCGAGCTCATTGACCCGGACGCGTCAGGCAGAGGCGCGTGTCTCCTGGTCGGTGTGGACCCCATCACGGCGCGCGTCGACGGGAACAAGGGCACGGACCAGGTGCAGATGGAGCTGTGCGACAACGATCGTGGCGCGCCGCAGAACAGCCGAACCGATGCGATGCGCTGGATCAGCACCGGATATGGGGACACGGACCTCACGTACTTGACGGGCGGCAACATCGTCGATCACGGGTCGTGAACGGGCAATGACATCCAGGCTCATTAGGACTGCGGATCAAGGAAGGAGTGACTGATGAACAGCATGAGAATGCATTGGGTGAACTGCCTCGCGGCCTTCGGTCTCGTCGTCGGGCTGACCGCTGGGTTCATGGGGGCGAGCGTTGCCCAATCGGTGGCCGGCCAGGCGTACAGCACGTATGTGAACACGCCCGCCGCTTCCAGTGGTCAGGCGCCGCTCGCGGTCTTGCCGGCCGTCTCGGGGACCGACGGCGCCGAAGCGGACGCCCAAGGCAGTGCGCTCAGTGTACCGGACGCCCTGTCGTCCGATTTCCTCAATAGCATCACGTCGGGCGAAATCGGGACTACAGAATCGGGTGCACAGAGCACAGCGAGCGCCGCGCACATCAACATCCTGAACGGGCTGATCACGGCGGACGAGGTGATTGCCAACGTCATGAGCAGGAGCACCGCGAGTGGCGCCGCCAGCAACGCCGACGGCTCCACGTTCCAGAACCTCGTGGTAGCGGGCGTGCCGGTCACGTGGGGCGATGACGTGGTCGCTCCCAACACCAATATGGATCTCCCGGGAGTCGGCTATGTCGTGTTGAACGAGCAGATTCCCTCGGGCGACGGTGTGACGAGCAGTGGCATGACGGTGAACATGATTCACGTCTACCTGCAGAGCGCTGGGGGTCTGTTGGGTGGCGCGACGACGACCGGTGAGATCATCGTCGGGTCGGCGTCGAGCTCTGTGGGGCCTTGAGCCGCACCGGGTGGCACGAGTCTGGCAGTAGAGCAGAAGGGCGAGACATAGTCGCATAGTCGGGGAGTACGGGCTGACTTGAGTTGACCATTCGTGGATTGCGTTCCGCCGCTGCTCCAGCGCACACCGGCGGGACCCCGAAGGTAAGCCCGGCTCCCCGCACTGCTTGGCAGGACGCGAACGACCCAGTTCATACCGGGTCGTTTTCGTTTTCGACGTGCACGCCACACCGCAGGCGCGCGCGCATCGACTCGCGACAGGTCACCATTCGCCCGGCACGAGATTGGCGCCGCTCGATCGCCGCACCGCCGCCACACTGTGGGGCGTGGCGTTTTGGCACCGTGATTGCGTTGCAGCACGATGAGGGTCCGCGCCCGACACAGAGGTGGCATTTGATGCGCAGGGAAACAACGATCCGTGGCGTTCAGGTGCTCGTGGCGGCCGCGCTCTTCGCCGTGGGCTGTACCGAGTCTATCGGTCCCGAGCGGCGTGGCCTCGCGGCCCCGACGTTCGACGCAACGGGGAGCGGAATCGTCCTCGATCAGGTGAACGGGTCGTTCAACGAGCAGGGCGACGTGCTCGTGAAGGGGTTCAACCCGACGAACCCGCACGTGGGGGACGCCATCGTGGCGACCTTCTTGTGGATCGATCCCACGCTGATGCACACGAACATCATCACCTCGGTGACGGACCGACTGACCAACGCGGAGCAGACGCCCGTCGGCAACACGTACACGCTGGTCGAGTTTGTGTCGGACGGCCTCATCTCGATGGCGACGTACGTCGCCACCAACGTGCAGGGCTTTCCCGACCCGAACACGGATGATGCGCACGTGCTGGCGGTGCAGGCGAACCTCGCGCTGCCGGTGGAGGATGGCGGGGTGATGATCTCAGCGTGGACCGGCGTCGACCCGACACTGGCGGGGGCACTCGGCGAGCACCGCTCGGCCTCGGGCACCGGCTCCTCGTATCCCACCGTCGCCGATCCCGGCCCGGTTGCGGTCGAGGCCGGCGCGCTCGCCTTTGCCATCACCAGTTCGAACAGCGTGGTCGGTCGCGATCCGCCCCCGGGCTTTGGGGTCTTCGTCGAGCAGTCCGATGCGTTTCTCGTCGACGAGGCGGACACGGCTACGCAGGCCACCGCGGGCACGGTCGAGCCGCGGTGGAACTGGATCTTCACCACGCCGAGCACCTGGCTTGCCAGCGTGTTCTCGCTCAACCCGGCGGGGCCCGCGACCGGCGACCTGACAGTGACGACGACCACGACCGGCTCGAATCTCGATGCCGACGGCTACACCGTCACGGTGGACGAGAGCCAGAGTCAGACGATCGCGACGAACGGCAGTGTCACCTTCTCCGCGCTCGCGGCGGGCAGCCATAGCGTCATGCTCTCGGACGTGGCGGCGAACTGCACGGTGAGCGACCCCAACCCGCAGTCGGTCACGGTGCCCTCAGGTGGCACGGCCACGGCGTCGTTTGCGGTGAGCTGCGTCGCGGTCGCGGCCAGCGGCAAGATGACGGGTGGCGGGAAGCTCGGTGACAAACGCGATTTCGCAACCTTCGGCTTCGAGGCTAAGCCGACGGGAGGCAAGTTTGAGTGGGTGCAGCATTGCCTGGACGGCGTGGACTCGGGGTCTGCGACGTGCGCGTATGGCGACTTCACGTTCAAGGGCACGATCACCCCGGGCAGCTACAGCCTCGTCTCAGGCCAGCCCAGCTGCCGGACCTGGTCCGGCACCGGCATGCTCAAGGACAAAGACGTACCCTCGGCGAGCGGCACGTACTCATTTACGATGAATGCGGCGTGCGACAACGGAGAGCCCGGTCGCGGCAGGGATTACATCGACGTCACGATCGCCGACTACCACGCGTCCGGGTACCTCAGTGGAGGCAACATTCAGCTCCACAAGAGCAAGTGAGCGATAGCCTATGACCGGAACAACGATCCCAGTCGCAGTGGCGCGATGGCTCTCGACGCTAAGCGTGCTCGTCGTCGTGAGTGGTTTCGCGTTGGCGCCCGTCCGCTCCGAGGGGCAGTCCGGCAGCGTATCGGGGCAGGGGGCCGCCGCGGCTGTGACCACGACGAGCGGCGCACAGCAATTCGCGATCGCCGCGTTGCCGAGCTCCGGGGGAATGGCGGACTCCGAGCTGGCCACCGTCGCGGTGCCGAGCACGCTCTCCGCGGATGGCCTTGCGTCCATCACGACGGGCCAGCTCGACCAGACGCTCGTTTCCGCAACGACGACCGCCGAAGCCGCCAACGTGAGCGTGCTGAACGGATTGATCACGGCCCGGGCAGTGCTGGCGGTGGCGACGAGCTACGCGAACGGCGTCGGGGCGACCAGCGAATCGGACGGCTCGACGCTCGTGGGACTGGTGGTCAACGGCGCGAGCTACGGCGACGAAGCGCCCACGCCGAACACCCAAGTGAATCTGCCGGGCGTGGGATATGTGGTGCTGAACGAGCAGATTCCGACCGGCGACGGCGTGCACAGCACCGGCCTGACCGTGAACATGATTCACGTGTACCTCATCGGCCCCCTTGGCACTCCCACGGGCGACATCGTGGTAGGTACGGCGCAGAGCGCCGCGAGCCTATGAGGCCTTAGTGGAGAGCAGCAGGGCATAGCCGGGGAGTACGGGCTGACTTTGAGCTGACCATTCGTGGATTGCGTTCCGTCGCTGCTCCAGCGCCACACCGACGGAACTCCGATGGTGCCCGAACTCCCCGCGCCCTTTTTTGGTGCCCCGCAAACTCTGCTGCTGCCACAATCCGCTGCACGGTGGCTTCCGGACAGTTCCGCTCTTAACCATAACATCTTGTGAATAAGTTGCTTACGCCCGCTGGGATGGGGGTCGCCAAGTGGCACTAGCCTTGCTGTTGCGTGCTAGCAACATTCGACCAGGCGAGGACCGCCAGCCATGGCCACCAAAGCCAAAGAAGCGCCGCCGCTGCCACAGGATCCGCTGGCTCATACGGAGTCCACCGCAGCGCTGCTGCGCGAACTGGTCGCCCACCTGCGCCAGAACCGCACTCAGCTGCGTGAGGAGTGGGCGCGCCGTATCACCCGCGCACAACTCCTCACCGCGATGACGGAAGAGGAAATCTTCGCCGAAGCAACCTCAGTCTACGACAACTACGTCGAGGCGCTCGAGACGGGGACATTCGAGGCCCTGCAGGCGTACGCGCGGAACCTTTCGGAGCGCATCATCCCGCGGGGCGTCGAGACCCATGAAGTGGTGGGCATCGTGCTGTTGTTGCGCGACGTGCTGGCCCGCTCGCTGTTCGGCAAGTACCACGAAGACTTCGACAAGCTCAACCGGATTCTCGACGCCTACGAGCCGGCGGCCAACCGTGTCGCCAACACCGTGGCGGTCGGCTTCGTGCAGGAGCGCGAGCGCATCATCCGCCAGCAGCAGGAGGCGATCCGCGAGCTGTCGACGCCGGTACTCCAGGTGCGCGAGCGCCTGCTCATTCTCCCGATCATCGGCGTCATCGACCCGCAGCGCGCGCGTCAGCTGACTGAACAGCTGTTGCGCGCCATCCGGACCAACCGCGCCAAGGTGGTCGTGATCGACATCACCGGCGTGGCCGCGATGGACTCGAACGTGGCGAACCACCTGGTCCAAACCGTGGAGGCGTCGCGGCTGCTTGGCGCCACCGTCATCGTCACGGGCCTCTCGCCCGAGATTGCGCAGACGCTGGTGACCATCGGCGTCGACCTGAGTGAGATGGCGACGGTCGGCGACCTGCAAGGCGGCATCGAGGAGGCGGAGCGGCTGCTCGGGTACAAGGTGCTGCCGCTCGAAGACCTGGCTCCCAAACCGTAGCTGACCCCACTCCGGAAGCGGAGGGCGCGGTGGAAGTTCCGATTCTGAAGCAGGGGCACTACCTGATCGCGTCCATTCAGTCGGCGCTGACGGACGCCGATCTCTCGCAGCTGCGGGAGGCGTTGATCGAGCGGGTCGGGCGGTTCCGCGCCAGGGGCGTGATCGTGGACGTCACGGCGCTCGACGTGATGGACTCCTTCGCCGTCCGCACGCTCCGCGACATCGCTCACATGGCGCGGCTGCGCGGCGCCGACACCGTGATCGTCGGCATCCAGCCAGAGGTCGCTTTCGCCATGGTCCAGCTCGGTCTGACGCTCAAGGGCGTCGCGACCGCGCTCGACCTGGAAGAAGGATTGGCGTTCCTCAATCAGCAGGGGGAGGGGCGGCTCGAGGACCGCCGTCCGCCAGGTGGACGCATCGACCGTGGCTGACGAGTTGCGCCTCCCAATCGCGGCGGACGTGGACGTCGTCCAGGCCCGCCAGCAGGGCCGGGAGGTGGCGGCCAACGCCGGGTTCACGAGCGGCGATCAGACCGTCATCGCTGCCGCCATCTCAGAGATCGCTCGCAATATCCTGATGTACGCTAAGCGGGGAGAGATCGTCCTCAGCGTCGTCGCGAACGGCGACCGGCAGGGCGTGGTCGTGATCGCGCGCGATCAGGGTCCCGGGATCCGCGACATCGCGCGCGCGCTGCAGGACGGCTATTCCACTTCGGGCGGGCTCGGGCTCGGGCTCCCCGGCGCCAAGCGACTCATGGACGAGTTCGAGCTCACGTCGGCGGTGGGCCAGGGCACGACCGTCACCATGAAGAAATGGCGCCGGCTCGGTTGAGGGGCCTATGACCACGACCGCCGTGATCGACTGGGGCGTCGCCACGTCGGCGCTGGCTGGCGAGTCGGGTGACCTCTCTTTGGTAAAGCCCGTGGCGACAGGCGTGCTTCTGGGTGTGGTGGACGGCCTCGGCCACGGCGCCGAGGCCGCGACCGCCGCCCGGGCTGCGGTGGCCGTGCTCGACCGCCAGGCGGACGAATCCCTGGTGCCGCTGGTGAAGGCGTGTCACCAGGCGTTGATCGGCACGCGCGGGGTAGTGATGAGCCTCGCGTTCCTCAGTTTTGCGCACCGCTCCCTGACGTGGCTCGGGGTCGGCAACGTGGAGGGTGTGCTGCTCCACGGCGATCGCGCGGAGCGACCTAGGCGGACCGCCTTGGTCACGCCGGGCGGCATCGTGGGCTCCGAGCTGCCCCCGCTCAACGCGCACCACGTCCGTCTCACGCCGGGCGATACGCTCATCTTCGCCTCCGACGGGATCAGGAGCGGGTTCGCCGAGAGCATCGCGTCCGATGCGACGCCGCAGCAGCTCGCCGACCAGATCCTCGCACGCTATGCGAAGGGTACGGATGATGCGCTCGTGCTGGTAGCGCGGTATCTGGGCGACGCGGGAGGCGGCGCCTGAGACCGCCGGTGTCAATGGAATCGTCCCCGCCCCCCGCTCCGTCGCGGAAGGGGGACTCGTCGCGGGTGCGGATTCTCGTCGTCGCCGGTGAGGAGAACGAAGGCGTCGTCCAGAGCCTGCGCCAGTGGGCCGAGGACGCGGCGCTCCAGGTCGAGGGCGCGCCCGATCTACCCCGGGCCGTGCGCAAGCTCGCGGCCGAACGCTGGGACCTGGTGGTGGCCGTCTTGAGCGAGCGGGCAGACGACGATCTTGCCTGGTGGGTGGATGCGCTGCACGGGGCGAGCGGCGCGCCCCGGCTGATCGCGGCGACCGACAATCCGTCGATGGGCCTGGTGTTGCGCGCCGAGAGCCTCGGCGTGCTGGACCTCCTGACCCTGCCCCTCCGCAAGGACGACTTCCTCGGCGCCCTGGCGCGCGTGCGCTCCGCCGCCGTCGAGGTCCCGGTCCCGCTGCCCTCGGTCGAGCACCACGCCGTCGGTCAATACGCCCTCGTGGGTCAGAGTCCCACGATGCTGGAGGTCTACAAGCTCATGGCCCGCGTGGGGCCGAGCGCCGCCACGGTGCTGATTCAGGGTGAGTCGGGCACCGGGAAGGAGGTCGTCGCCCGCGCGATCCATCTGGATGGCCCCCACTCGACGGCGCCGTTCGTCGCGGTAAACTGCGCCGCGATCCCGGAGAACCTGCTGGAGAGCGAGCTGTTCGGCCATGAAAAGGGGGCGTTCACCGGCGCCGTCACGCGCAAGATCGGACGGTTCGAGCACGCTGTCGGCGGCACGCTGTTCCTGGACGAAGTGGCGGACATGAGTCTCGCGCTCCAGGCCAAGATCCTCCGCGCCGTCCAGGAGCGCGAGATCGAACGGGTCGGCGGCGGGGAGCCGATCCCCGTGGACGTGCGCCTGATCGCCGCGACGAACCGCGACCTCAAGGAGGCGATCGCCCAAGGGCGGTTCCGCGAGGACCTCTACTACCGGCTCGCGGTGGTGACCATCCGGCTTCCGACCCTCGCCGAGCGGGGCGACGATCTGGTGCTCCTCACAGCCTACTTCGTCCGCCAGTTCGCCGAGCGCTACGGCAAGCGCATTCAGGCGATGTCGGACCGGGCGCTGGACCTGCTCCGCAACCACGCCTGGGTGGGGAACGTGCGCGAGCTCCGCAACGTGCTCGAGCGGGCCGTCATCGTTGCGACGGGCGACGTACTGCGGGCGGAGCACCTGCCCGACGAATTCCGGGGCGAGGAGGCGACGCTCGGCGAGCGGCCTCAGGGCGCCCTGCTCACGCTGGCCGAGCTCGAAGCGCGCCACATCGCGCGTGTACTCGCGCACACCAACGGGCAGATCGGCGCCGCGGCGGAGATCCTCGGCATCCACCGCAACACGCTGACGCGGAAAATGAAGGAGTACGGGTTGTGAGCCCGGGCCGCTCCTCCCCCTCGCCCTCCCCCTCGCCCGCTCCGGTCCCGGTGCGCGTCGACAAGGCGCTGGAGCTGCTCCCCGATCTCGAGGTGGTTGCACCTTTGCGCGCGCTCCTCGTCTCCATCTCCCGCCCCGATGAGCGCGCGCTGTGGTCCAGCTCCGGCCCGTATCTCACCATCGGCAAGCGCGGCGTGCAGCCTGAAGAGCTGACGCGCCGCATGCCGCAGGCGTTCCACCAGGTCACCGAGCACCTCCAGGTCCTCTATCGGGCGTACGTGCAGGCCCTCGAAGCGCAGCAACGTGGCGACGGGGGCGAAGTGGTGGCGGCTTTGCTGCGTGCCGGCCACGCGGAACAGCACGTGGGACGGCCGCTCCAAGCGCGGTCTTGGTACGAAGCGGCGCAGCGCGCTT
>QHTZ01000136.1 GCA_003221005.1 Gemmatimonadota bacterium | reverse complement strand
TCTACTTCACCGTGGCGCAGGAGACGCCGTCACTCGAGGACACTCTCCCCGCGCTGCGCCCGGGCGAGCTGCTTCCCGAGCGGCTGCGTCTGTCGGCGGGCCGCCGCGACCTTCTGAAGGGCTTGGCGGTCGGCGCCGGCGCCCTGGCCGCTTCCAGCCTGGCGACGAACGGCCAACTCGGGCGCGGGGGCCGGGTGCTGGCAATCGTAGTGGGCGCTGCGGCTGCGGCCGCCGGTGTGAGGGCGTTGCTGAACGCCCGCCATGAGCGCGACCTCCCCGCCAATGTCGAGGAGAACAACCGGCGCCGGGCCTTGCGGGCCGCCACGAATGCGAGGATTGCGCAGCGCAACGCCGAGAAGATCGCGAGAACCGTCCTGATCGTTGCGCCCGCCGCCGGGGTGGGTCCGTGACCCGGGGCGACCAGGCCACGCTCGCATTCGGGCTGCTCCTGGCGCTCTCGCTCGCGCCAGCCGCTGGGGTTGGCCAGATCGCCGCGTCGGGGACGACACTGGTCTCGTTTGTCGAACATCGAGTGGATATCGGATACGGTGTCGAGAAGTCGAGTGGACCGCTCCTGGGTGCAGAGGGCGCGGTGGACCTCTGGTCTCGGCTGGCACTGCGGATCCGCGCGGCCGGGGGGTCGCTGTCCACCCAGGCGGTGGGGGCCCAGGACCGGGACCTCGGAGAACTCGGGATCCAGGCGAGCGTCGTCGCAGTGCGGTGGCTCGCGTTGCGGGGAGGAGCGACGTGGCGGACTTACTCAACCGCCATCGCCCGACAGCGCTGGACTACGGTCGAGCTCGGTGCCGAGGCGCGACTCGACTTCGCGACGAGCCCCGTGCGGGGAGTGCTGCGCGCTGGTCTGCTCCCCGTCGTGTCAGTAGAAGGCTTGCCCGGGCCCGACGTCGCGCTCACCGCGGCGGCGGGGATCGAGTACAGCGCGAGGTCGGTGACGGGTGGGCTTTTCTACGGCTTGGAGCGCTACGACTTCCCGGACCAAGGCACGGGCCGCCGCCTCGAGCAGGTGAGCACGTTGACGTTACGCTTGAGCGTGCGGCGTCAGTAAAGGTCTTGGTTCGCCTCCGAGTCGACTCGTTTCGATCCTTCGCCGCCGTCGACCGCGCCGTCGTCGCGTGCGAGCGCTGCCCGCGCCTGCGCGCCTACTGCCGGCGCGTCGCCCGGGAGAAGAAGCGCGAGTTCCGTGACTGGGAGTATTGGGGCAAGCCGGTTCCCGCCTTCGGGGATCCGGACGCCCGCCTAGTCGTCGTCGGCCTCGCGCCCGCGGCGCACGGGGCGAACCGCACCGGCCGCATGTTCACGGGCGACTCGAGCGGCAACTGGCTCTACGCGGCGCTGCACCGCTTCGGATTCGCCAACCGGCCCGACGCCCGTGCGCGTGACGACGGCCTCCAGCTCCGCGACTGCTACGTCACGGCGGCCGCGCGCTGCGCCCCTCCCGGGAACAATCCCATGGGTATCGAACTGGAGCGCTGCCGGCCGTACCTCACGGCTGAGCTCGGGTTGCTCCGGCGGACTCGAGTCGTCGTGGTCCTGGGCCGCGTCGCTCACGACAGCTGGCTCCGCGCGGAGGGGTGGTGGGCGCGACTGCCACCGCGCCAGCGCCCCCGCTTCGCGCACGGGGCCGTCGCGCGGCTCCCCGACGGGACGGTGCTAATCGCTTCCTACCATCCGAGCCGGCAGAACACGAACACGCGCCGGCTCACGCGCCGCATGTGGTACGCCGTGTTCCGGCGGGCGCGGGCCCTGGTCGAGCTCTGTTAGCGGCTGTTTAGTGCCCTGATCTTGGCCCGCGCGATCGAGTCGTCGAGCGCGAGCGCGTGCTTGGGATCCCATTTGTAGTACAGCATCAGGCACGACCCAATGCTCGACGCGCGCTGGCGCGCGCAGGCCTGGAACTGGGTGTGGTGCTTCGTTCCCTCGGCGCGCCACACCGAGTCGAAGGTCGCCCCCGCGCGGTCGGGGTCCCAGGCGAAGTTCTCCTGGAGGCAGCGCGACACGTCGCCTCCCGCAGCGGCGCAGCGGCTGAGCTCCTCGCGATGCCTCGCCGCGTCGATCCGCCACAAGGAATCCCGCTGCACGGTGGCGATGCTGTCCAGCTCGTGCTGCCGGGCCTGGCCGGCGACGGCGGCGGCGGACTGTTTCCAGCGGTACTGCGCCACGAGACAGCGCGCGATTCCAGGCGCGTCGAAACTGATGGCGCTGCAATTCCGGATCTCCGCGCGCTTCCTTGCCTCCGTCTTACAGCTCGCGAGCACGAGGCTGGAGAGCGCGAGGGCTACGATGATCCTGGGCATGGACCGCTCCCGTCTGAGGGCAGGGCGCCGGGCGCCCGTCAAGATCGGGGCTCGGCGGTAGGAGGGTCAAGGTCGGGCGCTACGCCGCCCCCCGCCGCAGCTGGTCTACGGCGAACCGGAGGCGCAGGATGGCGGCGTCGAGATCGCGCCGCAGCTCGTCGTCGAGCGAGCCCCGTTCGACGATGCTCACGAGCAGCTGGAGCGCGTTGCGCACATGCTCCTCGGTGGTCTCGCGTCGCCGCCGCTCGACTTCGACGCGGCGGTCGACGTCCTCACGGCGCTCCACACCCGAGCGCCGCTCCACCGGCACGAGCGCGAGCTTGCGCCGCCGCTCGGTGGACCGGCGGTCGGAGCCACCGCGCCGCTCCGGCGCATCGCGGCGGTCGGATGAGAACAGCATGCGTCCAAATGTGGTGCCTGGGTGGGGCGCGCGTCAGGGAGCCTTGACGGCATAAATACGATAAATAGATTCGGGATTGTCGCGCGGCGCCGGGCCGCTCCATCCGGCGTCATCGAGCAACCCCAACTGCAAGGTCGTTCCCTGATGAGACTCCTGACGAGACTCCTCGCGCCGGTGTGCCTCTTCACGGGTACCGCCGCGGTCCCCATA
>QHTZ01000135.1 GCA_003221005.1 Gemmatimonadota bacterium | reverse complement strand
CCTCACATCGACTTCGGATGTGGGGCTTTTTCTTCGTCGCGCCGCCGCCCATCGTTCGGCCTCCTTGCAAGCACCCGCCGCCCCACGCACGGCCGCTAGATTGCCATGCGCCATGCCTCCTCCTGATCACGATCCCGTGCGGGACGACGACGCCGACTCCCTTGAGGAGGGCGAGGCGGAGGACGCGGCGGCCCTCGAGACCGAGGCCGACGTGACCTGCCCACACTGCGGCGAGACGATGACCATCACGCTCGATCCGGGAGGCGGGCGGGCGCAGGAATACGTCGAGGATTGCCAGGTGTGCTGCCGCCCGTGGCGGGTGCGGCTGTGGTACGACGCCACCGGAGCCGCGGACGTGCAGCTGCTCCCCGTCGAGTAGCTCCTCCCCCGCGGCGGTGACCGACCCCCTGTACGTGCATCAGGTGGTCGAACCGGTCTGCAGCGTAGTCAGGACCCCAGCGGCCTCGCGGTGAGGTTGTCGAACAAGGTGTACGAGTCAGCCTTGGTCCAGACGCCCACGCGGCCAGGGCCACTGAACGTGCGGTCGTGCGCGTCAATTCGCTTCGTGCCGTCCCAGTACACTTCCACATGATCCCCTTGGAAGTCGACGCGCAGTTCATGCCAGACGCTCGATGTGACCTTGCCGCTCCAATTAGCGAGCTGGATTCGGCGTCCGTTCTTCACGTAGTAGAAGCGGACGTTGTCCTCAAGCGCGTTGGCGCGCGTCAGATAATAGTTGTTCTCATCCCCGTACCGGAACACGAGACCGCACGCCCGGTCAACATGCCCCGACACCGGCTTGCACTTCACCGAGACGCTGCCATCCGTGAAGCTCGGCGACAGTGCGGCCGCGACCGGGAACCGGTAGTCAGTACGGTCGCTGTCGACCTGGGCCAGGACGTTCGGCGGGCTCGGCGCGTCTGACGCCGATTGCACAATCCAATGGCCCACCCGGCCGCCGCCGGTATGGCCGAAGGAGAAGCCGGCCGGCGGCTGACCCGCGGGCAGCGAATCGAAATGCCAAATGACCGCCGGCGCCGCCTGCCCACTCAGCGGCGTGGGCTCAGTGGTACTCGGGTTTCGAGGAACGCCCAAAATAATGCTCAGTGTGACCGCGCCCAACGACGCCACAGCGAATCGAGGGGTTCGTTCCATTTCCTCCTCCTGCAGTTTGGGAATCGTTCGGCACCAGCACCCGTAGAACAGGATGGCTGCTCACGTGGGCGAGTAGCAAGGAGACTCGGTGCGTGCCGCGTCGACCGCGACTGACTAGGCGCGGGGCGCCCGGTACCAACCGAGCTGCACGACCGATCCATGCCTGGCGCCCCATGCAAACCGCGTGCAGGCTTGATGGGTGGCCACCCGGACTCGACACCATCTGAAAGAGCGCATCGCACGACTCGAGCAGCGCTACGGCCGCCCCGTACCTCCGCCCGCAGACCCCTTCGAGCTTGTGCTGTTGGAGAACTGCGCCTACCTGGTCGACGACAAGCGGCGCGCCACGGTCTTCCGGCGCCTCAAGCGAACGGTGGGCACGAGGCCCGACGCTATCCTCCGCACGCCGCTGCCGCTACTTGCCGACGTCATCAGGGATGGCGGGATGCTGCCGCAGCGCCGCGCCGAAAAGCTTCATACCGCCGCTGACCTCGCGCTCGAGGTCGGCGTCGCGACCCTGCGGCGGCTCGTCAAGCAGTCGCCCGCGGAGGCGCGGAAGATCCTCAAGCGGTTCCCTGGCATCGGCGACCCCGGCGCCGACAAGATCCTGCTGTTCTGCCGCGGCGGGCTGGGATTGGGGCCGGACTCCAACGCGCTGCGGGTGCTGGTGCGACTCGGGTACGGGCGGGAGAGCTCGGATTACCCGGCAACGTACCGCTCGGCCGTCGAGGCCTCGGCACCTGAACTGCCCACCGATGTCTCCTGGCTCATCCGCGCCCACCAGTTGCTGCGACGCCACGGACAAGAGGTGTGCAAGCGCGCGCGGCCGCTGTGCGATCGGTGCCCGCTCACTTCCGGCTGTCGTTGGTATCTCGCCCGAGCCGCGCAATCGCGGCCGGCCGGCTCACTGCCCGGCGCGTGACTACTGAGACCGAGCGGGCTAAACCCCCCGTACGTGCATCAGGCGGTTCGCCGATGGAACGAACAGACCCCTGAACGCTGCTCAACTCACTCCACCGGACCGCCCCTTAGGCAGACGGCCAGGCGGGGTATAATACAGCGATGGGAATACCTGCCAACTCGTCATCGGACCAGCGGCCGTCGAACACCGATAGCGACGCGGGGACTCCTGGACGTAGACTGGCGCAGCACGCGCCACGCCGAGGGAAGCTGTTCCACCTCCTGTGGCCGGTCACGTCCTATGTGGTGACGAATGTCACCGTGACCCTGTTCTGGCTGGTCTTCTTCGTCTTCAACAGGACTGTGGTGATCGGCCGCCGGAACGTCGGCGAGGAGCGGAACACACTCCTCCTCTCGAATCACCAATCGATGCTCGATAGCTTCTTGGTGGGCCTGGCGGCGTTCTATCCCAAGTCGTGGCTCAAGCCCCAGTTGATTCCCTGGAATCCGGCGGCGGCGGAGAACTTCTACAAGAACCCGCTGCTGGCCTGGCTGGCAGACAACTGGAAATGCATTTGGGTCCGGGAAGGGCGCCGCGACCTGCACGCCCTCCACCGCATGATTCAGGTACTGCCCTGCGGCGTGATGACGCTCTTTCCCGAGGGCACCAGGTCCCGGGACGGCGCCGTGGGCCCGGGACGACCGGGAGCGGGGCTGCTGATTCTTGCGACTCGGCCGCGGGTGATTCCCGTCGCGATCGACGGGATGCACGCGGTGCTCCCCATCGGCCGCTACCTCCCGCGGATCTTCAAGCGCATCGCCGTGTCC
>QHTZ01000134.1 GCA_003221005.1 Gemmatimonadota bacterium | reverse complement strand
TGTCCTACGGCATCGAGCTGCTTTGTACTCGGCCACAAAGTCTTCGAGACTGGCGACGGCGGCGCCCACTGGCTTCCGCAGGACGAGGGCCTCCCGTTTGCGGCGGCGTTGTGGTACCTCGACTGTCCCTCGCCCTCGATTTGCGTCGGGACATCGGTATCGGGCTCGCATCCGCCCGGTTACATTGCAGGAACTACGAACGGCGGTGCAACGCCCTGGCATCAGCTGGCGCCTCTCGACCTGCAGGGAACTGCCACAGCGATCAGCTGCACGAGCACCTCGCACTGCATCGTGGTGACGTCTGAGGGCGGGATTTGGGCAACCAACGATGGTGGTATGACGTGGGCAATCGTGCCCCAAACAGCGAGTGCGGGCTACTCACTTGGCGCGATCAGCTGCCCGAGTGCGCTTGACTGCTTCGCCTCAGGTTGGATTTCGGCTTGCTGCACGACCGGCGGCGAGATCATCGCCACGGTTGATGGTGGAGCCACCTGGACGGCCCAACTTACTGAAGCGAAAGACAGGATGGTTGGCGTCAGCTGTGCGAGCTCGGCCGTATGCGTCGCGGTTTCGCAAACCGGGACGTTTACGAAAACCAACGACGGTGTGCACTGGAACGCCCCTGGAGCGCTCACAGGTGCGTCAATTCTGAGCGCAATAAGCTGTCCGTCGACCACCGTTTGTTTCGCGACCGACTACTCGGGCAACGGCCGCATCTTCGTGAGCCGCGACGGAGCTGCGTCGTGGACACTGAGCTTCGACCTTGCCAATGACCCACAGGCTGGTCCCGGAGGGCATTTCGGCGCAGTCGACTGCCCTACGACCACTGCGTGTTATGCGGTTGGCGACAGCCAGCTAATTGCGACGACCACGGATGGAGGTTCCAACTGGCGAACTGACAACGTGCCAGTAGCCGGAGGTTTCTTCACCAATGTTGCGTGCGTAAGCGCCAGCACTTGCGAGATCACAGCCGCGATGAACAACGGACCGGCCACCCTTCTAAGAACAACTGACTACGGCGGCACTTGGTTGGCTCAATACGGCGGTTCGGGGAGCGCGATTGGCGTCGCGTACAGCGCGCTGAGCTGTCCTGCAAGTAACATTTGCATCGCGGTCGGTGCGTACGGGGTGGCAGCCAGGACCACCAATGGCGGAAATGCATGGGCCACTGAGAGGCCGGCCGGCACGCTCAATCCGATCCACGGAATCAGCTGCCCAAACGCATCAACGTGCTATGCGACAGCGTTCGACACGCTCATGTCATCGCATGACGGCGGGGCGCACTGGAGTCAGAACACATTGCCCACGACTGACGCGCTGTTTGATATTAGCTGTCCGGACGCGACCACATGCTTTGCAGTCGGCTGGCCCGGCGCCATCTATTACACCGGTGATGGAGGCGTTACCTGGATAAGCCAGACCAGCCCGATAACGGGTGCGGACCGAACGCTCGACAGCATCAGTTGCTGGAGCGTCACCGGCTGCATCGCAGTGGGCGGGAGGGGGACCGTACTTGAAACCCAAGACGGAACGACATGGCACCTCGAGAACCCCGGAACTTCGCAATTCCTGTTGAGTGTCGACTGCCCTGGAACTGCAAGCTGCGTCGTGGTTGGGGGGAACGGCACCGCGCTTACGTTGCAAGGCTCTGTCTGGCGTACGCATAAGACGAATACGACAGCGTTCCTCGCCGGCTTGAGCTGTACTCCAATTGGTGCGTGTTATGCGGTCGGCAAGTCGGGCACGGTCCTCCAATCGCTTGATTCCGGAGTGACCTGGAGCTCCGTTAACTCAGGAGACAGTAATGACCTGGACGCTGTCAGCTGTCTCCCCGCGGGCGTATGCGTGACGGTGGGAACGTTCGGAACCGTGCTGGTCAGCTTTGACGGCGTCGACTGGATTCCATTCGCCGCGCCGACCCTCACCGGTTTGTTCGCGGTTGCGGTTAGCGATCTGTCCCACGTCGAGGTGGCCGGATCGGGCGCCAACATCCTGGGCACCTCGAGCGTCGCGAACATCATTGGGAGCCTGCCGCCCGACTGTGGGTCCGGGTCGGCAACCTCCAATCCAGCGGCGAGGATTGCTTCGACGACGTCTCAGTACAGCCTCACCAGTAGCGATGGCGCTCACTGGCAGGAGATGGACGCCACCAAGCTCCGTGTCTACTGCAGTCCCTCATCCAGTCACGCAGTCTTACTGACTGGGAATTCGGACCTCTTTACCGCTAGCGCCGGCTTCAATCAAGACATTGGGATCTTTGTGAACGACAACGGCGGGCCCGACCAATTGGTCGCCTGGAAAGAGTCCGGAGGTTTTGCCGGCACGTTCTCACCGAATGCCGCCCACGTCCAGGCCTTGGTCCAAATATCGGCCGGGCACTTCTACATCTTCAAGTTGAAATGGAAAACCAACCGACCCGCCATGGGCGCGACCATTTTCGCCGGTGCTGGATCCGGGCCGCCCTATTCGCCGACAAGTCTGTTAGCAAAGGTCTTCCCGACCAGCGTTGCTCCACAGGAAGCGGTGTCTTCCTCCCAGTACCACCTTGCCGGTTCGGACGGCCAGACCTGGCGCACGATCGACTTGACAAACCTAGCTGTCACAACCTCCCCGGGATCTGATGCCACTGCGGTTCTTGGCGCGAACGCGGATCTTTTCACCGCAACCGCAGGCTACAACCAGGATCTCGGTGTTTTCGTAAGCGACAACGGCGGCCCGGACAATCTCGTGGCATGGAAGGAGTCCGGCGGCTTCGCCGGCACGTTCTCGCCCAATGCGGCGTTTGTGCTCGCGACGTATCCAATGAGCGGCGGTCACACATACGTTTTTTCGCTGAAATGGAAGACCAACAAAAGTGCGTCGGGCGTAACGATCTTTGCCGGCGCTGGTGGCGGGCCACCGTACTCACCAACAAGCCTGAGTGTCGAGAGCGTTCCAACCGGCGTAAACCCATACTCAGTGGCGTCAATTAATCAGTACGCGCTGCGCGGATCAGATGGTGTCGCGTGGCACGTGGTCGACCCAAGCTTCGGGAGTGCAGGGTACAACCAGGACTTTGGGATTGTGGTGAGCGAGGATGGTGGACCGAGCGACCTACTGGCTTGGAAGGAGTCAGGAGGATTCGCCGGAACGTTCTCTCCCAACGCCGCGTTTGCACAGACGGAGTTCCATATGACGTCAGGGCACACCTATGTGTTTACTCTGGTTTGGAAGACGAACCGAAGCGCGCCAACATCCACTATCTATGCCGGCGCAGGCGGGGCAGCGCCGTTCTCGCCGTCCCGGCTGATCGTCGATCTAGCGGTTTAGGTTCCAGTCACCTCGGCTCGCCACTTGACCCGCGGTAGCGATGGATTGCAACCGACCTAAGTGGCTAACTAACGACCTGGCGATCCGATTTGCAGCCGCAATGAGTCTATGGATGCTCGTAACGCTTCCAAATCAACCGCGCATCTGGTCATGCGTCACAGCGCGTTCGAAGTGGATCGCCGGCCGCACCTGCATCGAATCCCCGACGCCCCAAAGCCCCTTGCTTGGTGGCTGGAGAGCGATTTGACAGCTTATGGGCTGGACTTCGGCGGACTCTGGCGGACCAAAGTGCGGTAATGGCTATCACGCCTGAACTCGAAAACGACCCCAGCAGACTTCTGTGGACCTTCTACCGACGGCATGGCATTCAGAAGGTCATGGATCCGAGCTGCGGATGAATGTACAGAACCGCCTGCCAAGCGTTCTAACTGCAGTCACCGCGATCAGATCCTTAACAGCCGCCTGCTCTACCGTTGAGCTACTCCGGAACGGGTCCCCCGAATTCTAGGTGGTGAACTCGTCTGGCCGCCCTGTGCCGCCCTGTGCCGGGGTGTTACACCGCAACTGCAGTCAAACTGCAGTCACCAAGAGCTCTCCGACTGAGTGGCCTGCCCTCATAGGCGTTTGCGATCGCTAGCGCATGTCTACATACCTGTGAAGTCGGGTGCGCAATTCACTGCGCCCGTTTGCGACATAAGCCTCTAGTTCTGCGAGTTCCAGTTCAAACCGGCGCCCGTCTCGTGGGTGCCGCGCAGCAGCAAACTGCCTTTTGATTCCACTGACCAGCCCGCGAGGATGGGCAGATAACCGCTCAGAAAGTGACCTAAGCCAAGAGTTCAACTCGTCACGAGTACCCCACAGCACATCGATGAGTCCCCATTCCAGCGCTTGCCGAGAGTCGAGCTCGATTCCCTCGACCAGGAGTCGGAAGGATCGTGTGGGCCCTATCCGTTCTGGAAGCCGGATCGCCGCGCCTCCTGCCGGAAGCAAGCCACCAGCAAGATGGGCGTCGAAGAAGCGAGCTGAGGTGGTCGCTGCGATGAGATCGCATGCGAGCGCAAGCTCGAGTCCACCCGCCAGGCAGCGTCCATCGACCATGGCGACCACCGGCTTGTCAGCGCTCTCGATTGCGGTGAACAGGTTCCAGATCGCGCGCAGGGTTGGCGACTCGCCCGGAGCCGCATGATCGGCGGTCAGCGCCGGCGCGATCTCTCGCAGGTCAGCGCCGCTGCTGAACGTGTCCCCCTCATGATCGATCGCGATGAGCGCAATGTCTTCTCGCGCTGACTCGACAGCTGACTGGAGCTGACGGCAAACGTCCAGCGATAGTGCATTGCGCCGCGCAACTCGAGCCAGCGTGCAGCGGCGAAGCGGACCTTCGTCGCGAACGAGCACGTCACTCATACCGTGAGGATGTGGATTGCCTCGGCCCCGATGTCGCCGTTCAGGTACCCGCCCCCGTTTTGGGCCAAACCGATTCGCGCGCCGCTCACCTGGCGCTCGCCAGCCTCGCCTCGCAACTGGGTTACCAGCTCGTAAATCTGACCCAA